>DATADG010000080.1:0-5967 GCA_036258655.1 Gemmatimonadales bacterium
ACCAGAGGGCAACTACCTGCGTGACTTCGGCCCGTACTTCTCGGATCGGCACCAGACCCTCTGGTCCGAGATGGTTGTACACCACATCCAGAATGACCCCGAGACCCTCGGCATGAGCCGCGTCTACCAGCCGCTTGAAACCATCAGGTCCCCCGTAGGTGCTCTGCGGAGAATAGAGCGAGACACCGTCGTAGCCCCAGTTCCGGCTGCCGGGGAACTCGGCCACGGGCATGACCTCGATGGCGGTGACCCCGAGCTCCCGCAGATACCGCAGTCGCGTAATCGCTGAATCGAAAGTGCCCTCGGGGGTGAATGTTCCGATGTGGAGCTCATAAATCACCAACTGCGATGGCTCCAGTCCCCGCCACTCATGGTCCGACCAGCGATACGCCGCTGGATCCACGATCCGGGTAGGACCGTGTACGCCTGCAGGCCGGAACCGGCTTACCGGATCCGAACGTTCGCTCCCGTCCTCCAGTACATACTGGTAGTCCGTGCCCGGCCCCACGTCAGACACGATCAGATGATGAATGGCGCCGGGGTGAGTCTCCAGCCGGAGAGTGTCGACCGACCGACCACGTCTCAAGCGGAGACCCATGCGCGCTACACGCGGAGCCCAGACCGAGAACTGGACCGAGCCGTCGGGCCGAATCGTCGCACCACGATCGAGCACTTGTCTCACCTAGAGCGAAACGGTCATCAAGAGGGAGGAGCGAGGATCAGCGCGCTTAGAGGAGGAAGCGTGAGGACAAGCGAGTGCGGCTGCCGTTGCCAGCCGACCGGCTCCGAATGGAAGCGCCCACCGCCGTAGCCACTGCCGCCGTACTTCAGGTCGTCGCTGGAAAGAATCACCTCGTAGGGCCCGGCCGCTGGAACACCCGCCCGGTATCCGTCACGCAGCACCGGGGTCAAGTTGAGAAGCACGACGAGGTGCCGTTCGCCGTCACGCCGTAGATAGCCAAAGATCGAGTGCAGCCGGTCATCGGCATCGAGCCAGCTGAAGCCTGCCGGATCGCTGTCGGTCCGCCACAGCTCGGACCGTGCCCGGTACAGGGCACCGAGATCCTCAACGAATCGAAGCAGTCCGCTGTTGGGCGAGTGTGGATGAGAAATGAGGTGCCAGTCGAGACTGGTGTCATGGTTCCACTCCCGTCGGGACCCCAGCTCGCTTCCCATGAACAGCAACGGTTTTCCCGGCCTGGTGTACTGATAGGCGTACAGCGCGCGCAGATTGGCAAACTGTCTCCACTCGTCTCCCGGCATCTTCGTGAGAAGCGTACCCTTGCCATGCACCACCTCGTCGTGAGACAGCGGCAACACGAAGTGCTCGCTGTACTCGTACATCATCCCGAAGGTCAGCAGCTCGTGATGCGAGGAACGGTACACGGGATCGAGCGCGAAATAGACCAGGGTGTCGTGCATCCAGCCCATGTTCCACTTGAAAGTGAAACCCAGACCGCCTTCGGACACTGAAGCCGTCACCTTGGGCCAGGCAGTGGACTCCTCGGCGATGGTGAAGCAGCCCGGGTGTTCCTCTGCGATGGTACGGTTCAGCTCCTGAATAAACTCGATTGCCTCCAAATCCTCCCGGCCGCCCAAGCGGTTGGGGACCCATTCTCCGGCCTTGCGGCTGTAGTCGAGATACAGCATCGAGGCCACCGCATCCACTCGCAGACCATCCATGTGGAACTCTTCCAGCCAGTACAGAGCGTTCGCGACGAGGAAGTTTCGCACCTCTCGACGGCCGTAGTTGAAAATGAGCGTTCCCCATTCGGGGTGTTCACCCCGCCGAGGGTCCTCATGCTCGTACAGCGCCGTTCCATCGAAGCGGCGGAGTGCGAAATCGTCTCTGGGGAAATGGGCCGGTACCCAATCCAGGATGACGCCCAGGCCCGCACGGTGGCAGTAATCGATCAGATATCGGAGATCATCCGGCGTGCCATATCGTGCTGTCGGCGCAAAGTAGGCGCTTACCTGATATCCCCATGAGCCGGTGAACGGGTGCTCGGCCAGAGGGAGAAATTCCAGGTGAGTAAACCCGAGGCGACGCGCGTGCTCGACCAGCCGAGGCGCGATCTCTCGATAGGTGAGGGGCCGGTTGCCTTCTTCCATGATCCTGGCCCACGAGCCGAGATGCACCTCGTACACCGCCATCGGCTCGCGGAGAGGCTGGTTGTCCCTGCGCCGGAGCAGCCACTCGTCATCGCTCCAGCGATAGGACGAGGTGACGACGCGAGAGGCTGTGCCGGGCGGAACCTCCATGGCTTGGGCGAAGGGATCCGCCTTTTGCCGTAGCTCGCCGGCAGGACCAGTGATGCGGTACTGATAGAGTGCACCCGGGGCGACACCGGGAACGAAGAGCTCGAACACGCCGGACGCGCCCAGTCGGCGCATCGGAAGTCGCCGTTCATCCCAGCGGCAGAAGTCGCCGACCACGCTCACCCCCAGCGCGCTGGGGGCCCACACCGCAAACCCTACCCCATCGACATCGTCCATCCGACGCGGGTGCGCCCCGAACTGACGCCACAGTGCGCGGTGAGTTCCCTCCGAGATCAGATAAAGATCGATCTCTCCCAGGGTCGGTAGAAATCGATAGGGGTCATCCTCCTCCCAGGTGACCCCGCCCTGGAAGCGGTAACAAAACCGATACCGAAGCGGAAATGATGCGCCAGGCAAATGCGCTCCGAAAAAGCCGGAGCCCAGCGACACCATGGGAACAGCAGGCGACCCCTCGAGCAGGCACTCCATGCCAACGGCGTCGGGGTGAAGCGCGCGCACGACGGCTCCATCCTCTACGGGGTGAGCACCGAGGACGGCATGCGGATCGGAATGCCGTCCCGAGAGGATACGCTCGAGCTCGGCCGCATCGGGACGGATTGCCGGGGGCCGTGAGGCGCTCTTCACCGCGCAACTGCCAGCGGGCGCGCCGAGGGCTCCGACTCCAACCGGTCCAGAATGCCTGTGAGCGCGATGGCCACCCACTCCGGCCGGTTGTTCAGCTCGTAGCGGAGCTCGTACACCGCCTTGTCCAGCAGGTAAAAATCGAGCAGCGCCGACGCGTCCTCGCGGCTGCGTGGCAGGAACAGCGCGTCACCAGCCACCGTCAGATATCCCCGGAGAAACCTGGCCGATGCCCACCGGTGCCAGGCGCGCGCCCACGGCCTCAGAGTGGGGATGTCCTCGGGCCTCCCGGGGCCGTGGCGAATGGCATACGCAGCGGCGTACTCGAACGAGCGAATCATGCCGGCCACATCGCGCAGTGGCGATCGCTTGAACCGCCGCTCGCTCAGGGTTCTACTCGGTTCGCCTTCGAAGTCAACGATGATGAAGTCCTTACCGGTGAACAGCACCTGGCCCAGATGGTAGTCCCCATGGATCCGAATCCTGGACACGCGGAACTTCCGGTCCAGCACTGCACGCACCTGCCGCAGCAACTGCTCCTCCAGCCCGAGAACCGTGCGGGCCTGCTCTCGTGTCTCCTCCGGAAGGGTGGACTGGCGGCGGCGCAGCTGCTCGAAGGTGGTGCGCGCCAGAGACCGAAGCGATTGATACAGCGAGCGACGATAGAGGGCCGTAAACGGCTCCAGGGAGAACGCCGGATCGTCACGGGCCTCGGCCATCGCCAGGTGCAGCTCGGCGGTCCGCTGGCCCAGTAAGTAGGCATTGTCCAGATAGGCGCTGGCGCTTTCTTCGACCAGAGACGGCAGATCGGCGGCGGCCCGATCCATCAGCGATGCCGGCCCCAGCTCCACGTCACCCGGCTGCGCTTTGGCTACCAGAGCGCGCTCGAAGTACTGGCTCAGTGCGTTGATCGTGTAACTCCAGGCATCACCTTCGCTGGGGATAAACTGATGCACCACGGCCACTGTCATCGGCTCTCCCTGAGGGCCGCGAAATTCGAGACCTCCGGCCAGCAGGGGAACACGGCGGAAGGTGGTCCGCTCGGTCAGGTGGCGACCGATCTCGAGGTCCGGGTTGATGCCTGGCTCCAGCTTGCGGAAGAGCTTGAGCAGGAGCCGGTCTCCGAGGTTCACCGACGTGTTGCTCTGTTCGCCTCGAAGCACCGTGGCTCGTAACTGCGGATCGGTCCCCCGCAGCTCAGCAAAGGAGCGGGTGCGGGTGGCCGCCAGCTCGCCGCCTTTGCCCTTCCAGCGCCGGCGCCGCCCCAGGCCGTCCACCAATGCGTTGACGAACGCTTCATCGCCCGTGGCTTCGTACAGCACCCCACGGTTGCGGATGGAGAGCAGGATCGAGTCCGGGGCCGACGCAGTCAGGGCCCGGGCCCGCTCGGCTTCGGCAAAGCCGATCGGCAGCACGTAGATCTCGGCGTCGCGGTCGAGATACCGCACCTCAACCAGCGTGACCAGGACCTCACGGGCCCCGACCACCACTGGAACTGCCTGCACGATGCCGACGGAGGAGACTTCGCGGGCTTTTCCCCTGAACCAGCGCCGGCTGCGGAGGTACGAGGGAAGGACTTCCTCCAGCTGCTCGCGGCTCTCTCCCAGAATCAGCTCCTGCCAGTCTCCCTCCAGCTCCACGGCAGGGGCCCAGTGCTCGGCCTCACCCCGTCGGCTGGCGGCACTCTCAGGCTGGAGAAGAAACCAGTAGAACGCATGTGGTCCGAGCGTGATCAGGTAGGGGCTGGTGCCGATGCTCGGGAAGGCGGTTCGTCCGAACATCTCGACCGGCCGGGCGCCCCGGAATTCCGCCAGGTCAAGCTCAACCGCCTGCGCAAACCGGGAGAGGTTAGCGACCACCAGGATGCGTTCGTCCACCCACTCCCGTGTGAATGCCAACACCCTCGGATTCTCCGGCAGCAGAAATCGGAGCGACCCACGGCTGAAGGCCCGGTACTGCTTTCGGAGCGCGATGAGGTGCTTCATCCACCAGAGGAGTGAGTGGACGTTGTTCTGCTGCCCCTCCACGTTCAGTGCCTCATAGTGGTATTCCGGGTCGATGATCACGGGGGAATACAGCTTCTGAGGATTGGCCACCGAAAAGCCTGCGTTTCGGTCCGGGCTCCACTGCATTGGCGTCCGCACCCCGTTGCGATCTCCGAGGTAGATGTTGTCGCCCATCCCGATCTCGTCACCGTAATACACGGTCGGTGTACCGGGGAGGGAAAACAACAGCGCATTCATGAGCTCGATTCGCGGCCGGTTGTTCCCCATCAGCGGCGCCAGGCGCCGCCGAATGCCCAGATTGATCCGCGCCTGCGGGTCGCTGGCATACACCCGGTACATGTAGTCTCGATCTTCGTCGGTGACCATCTCGAGCGTGAGCTCGTCATGGTTTCGCAGGAAGACCGCCCACTGGCATCCCTCTGGAATGGGCGGGGTCTGCTGCAGGATGTCTATAACTGGAAAGCGGTCCTCCATCTGAACGGCCATGAACAGCCGGGGCATGACCGGAAAGTGAAAGGCCATGTGGCACTCATCGCCCTTGCCGAAGTAGGCCACCGCGTCCTCCGGCCACTGATTCGCTTCCGCAAGCAACATTCGATTGCGGAACTTCGAATCGACATGCCGCCGCAGCTCCTTCAGGAAGGCATGGGTTTCCGGAAGGTTCTCGCAATTGGTGCCTTCACGCTCGTACAGATATGGTACCGCGTCGAGTCGAAGCCCATCGACACCCAGGCGAAGCCAGAAGTCCAGGGCAGCAGCCATGGCCTTGTGAACTTCCGGGTTGTCGAAGTTCAGATCCGGCTGATGGCTGTAGAACCGATGCCAGTAGTAGGCTCCGGCCTGATCATCCCACGTCCAGTTGGATCGCTCGAAGTCCTTGAAGATGATTCGTGCCTCGTTGTAGCGGTCGGTCGTGTCGCTCCACACGTAGAAATCGCGGGCGCGGCTACCCGGCTTTGCCCGACGCGCGCGCTGGAACCAGGGATGCTGATCGGAAGTGTGGTTGAGAACCAGCTCGGTGATGACCTTGAGGTCACGCTTATGGGCCTCGCGAAGAAAG
>DATADG010000081.1:0-5538 GCA_036258655.1 Gemmatimonadales bacterium
CGGGTGTTCGTCGGGAAGCGATTGCGCTCTGAACCGGTATATTTCTCAGTCTAGCCCGGGTGGCGAAATCGGTAGACGCAAGGGACTTAAAATCGCTTGGGGGCAACCCCGTGCGGGTTCGAGTCCCGCCCCGGGCATTCAGACGTACAATCAAGACTCCGAGGTCGGGTCACTGCGGTGGCACTGACCAGCTGACCTCGTCTCCCATCTGAATCGGGAACGGCTCGCTGACCACTACCTTGCCCGACCCACGGACGGGACGGGCCTCGAAGCGCACCCACGCCGCACCTGCTGTTACGCTGGGTGAAAGCGCGAACGTCGTGGTTTCGCCGGCTGGAGCCAGGCCCAGCGGGCTGATCCGCCCATCGTTCCGCCGCACAAACATGTCCATGTCGAGAGAAGACCGGTTCTCGATGCGAGCGCGTGTCTGCTCGTTCGGCTCTGGGCTTCCTGGAGCACCGAAGCAGGCAACCGCTGCCAGAAATAGAGCGGTGACGCGCGGAGCAGTGATCATGGCTTCTTTCCAGGTCAAATTTTCTCCAACCTTAGCTTCCCGTCCTGCGGGACTCCAGCCGGATCTCGTTCCGGAGGCAGGGCTCGTTTGCGACACGACCTAGGCGCGCTGTGTCGCAATTCAGCTTCAATTTGGCACGTTTGCGTCAATTCTGGAGATCTGTCTCCTCATGCCCAGACCTGTCCGGCGCCGGTTTTCTTCGGGTGTATGTTTACAGTCAAGGACTCCAGGAGACATCATGGAACCGCAGGTAGCACCACTCGCCAGTCTCTTCGAGCTGAATACCGATCTTCTGCTCAACTGTCTCGACGGTCTGTCCGACGACGAAGCGCAGCGCCGGCTGGAAAAGGGCGGCAACAGCGTCACCTTTCTCGCCAGCCACTTAACCGATTCCCGTCACTATCTCGTGACGCGGCTCGGACATCCCCTCAGCAACCCATTGGCCCAGTACCTCGCGGATGTTCGGAGCATCGACGATATCCAGTCCTGGCCCTCGCTCGACGAGATCAGGCCGGCCTGGCTGGCGGTCAGTGCGCACCTGCAATCGGTGCTGGGAGAGCTGACGTCCACAGAACTCGCCGAGCCCAACAGCCACCGGTTTCCCGTCAGCGATAGCAGCCGTCTCGGCATGATAGCTTTTCTGGTACAGCACGACTCCTACCATCTGGGACAAATCGCATTCCTACGCCGGCAGTTGGGCAAGCCCCCGATGTCGTACGCTCGCCGGCCAATACAAACCCCTGTCGGTGCTGCCTGAAGACTCCTCGGCAACGGCGCTTTTGTAGCGCCGTCCTCTGGACGGCAGGCGCCGTGTCCCGGATGTCGGCCCAGGAGCCGGGGCTCGACTCCGTCGACCGATACATCAGTGCAGAACGCGAGCGACAACGGATTCCGGGCATCTCCGTTGCGGTTCTCCGTGATAATCAGGTGCTGCTCGCGCGGGGCTACGGCCTGGCCAACGTCGAGCTTGCAGTGCCAGCCAGTGACAGCACTGTCTACCAGTCCGGCTCGGTGGGCAAGCAGTTTACGGCGGCGGCTGTGTTAATGCTCGCGCAGCAGCGCCGGCTGAGCTTGGACGACGCGATCACGCGCTGGCTGCCGCAAGGAGTGGGGGTTTGGGATAGGGTGACTGTGCGTCACCTGCTTACCCACACCTCCGGGATCAGAGAATACACCGACTCGACGTTCGATTATCGCCGGGATTATACCGAAGATCAGCTCGTCAGTTTTGCCGCCGCGCGGGCGCTGGATTTTACGCCAGGTGAACGCTGGTCCTACAGCAATACCGGCTACGTCCTTCTCGGCGCCGTGATCCGGCGAGTGACCGGCCGATTCTACGGCATGGTGCTGAAGGAGTTGATCTTCTCGCCACTTGAAATGCATTCGACTCGCATCATTTCTGAAGCGGAGATCGTTCCCCATCGGTCGGCGGGGTACCGGCTGGTGGAGGGGCGCCTGGAGCACCAGGAGTGGGTAGCCCCGACCTTGAACACCACCGCCGATGGCTCCTTGTACGTCAGCATCAGGGATATGATCAAATGGGCCGTCGCACTCAACTGGGGCACGGTTCCCGGTGCAGAGGTGCTTCGGATGGCGTGGACGCCGACGCGCCTCCAGGATGGTGCTGCCTACCCCTACGGATTCGGCTGGGACCTGTCGGAACAGCGAGGACTGCCGCGAATCGGACACACTGGCTCGTGGCAGGGATTCAAGGCCGCTATCGCGCTATATCCCGAGCATCGACTCACCGTTATCGCACTGGCAAACCTCGCCCAGAGTGAGCCCGGTGCCGTAATAGAAGCGATCGCCGGAATTCTGGAACCAGCTCTGCAGCCGCCCCACCAGCTCACGAAGGCGCTGCCGGGGCTGACTCCGCAGCTGCCCATCGATCAGCTACTCCGAGATCTCGCGAGTGGAAAGGAGAAGGAGGCCGTCACGAAGCGGTTTCGTCGCTTCGTATCACCGGCATTGCGAGGAGAGCTGCGGCAACTGCTCGATCGCACGGAGGCATGGACCACCCTCGGCTGCGACAGAGTAGCGAGGCAGGGAATGACGTGGCTGGGAGCTACGGTCGAGCGAATCTGCTATGCGAAAGGCATTGCTCCAGAGGAACGAACGATCGCTTCGGTCTACTACACGGCCGACTGGCGAGCTGCTCATCTGCACGTCAGCCGTTTCTGAATGGCCATTCGCATCGTTCGTCTGGGGACCCGACGTGACCCGGACGAAGGTCTTCGACTGGGCACCGTTCGCCACCCCCCGCGCGGAGTTCGAAAGAGGGACTATGCCCGGCTCAATCATTTCGATCTCTGGCTTCCGGACCTCGCTCCCAGTGCTCGCCTTTTGGCATGGATTCGGTCCGCGGAGCTTACCGATCGCCGCTGGGCCACGTTCACCAAACGCTATCGCAGTGAGATGGCCAGACCGCTACCAAAGCGCCTGATCGTCTTGCTGGCTGCGCTATCAGCCAAGAGCCGATTTTCGATCGGCTGCTACTGTGAAGACGCGAAGCGCTGCCATCGATCCATTCTCCGGGCCCTGCTGCTCGAGGCCGGGGGAAGCGTGGAGTGATTTTCGGCTCGGACGGTGCGGGCCGCTATTCCGTCCTGGAACGCCGCTGGCGAGCGGGGCTCACGGTGGTCCTCGCACTCTACGGCTGGCGCTGCCTGCTGACGCCGGGCGAGTATCGCTGGCTCGACAGCCTCGATCTGGCAATCCACGAGACCGGGCATCTCCTTTTTGCATTTGCGGGTGACACCCTCGCCCTTCTCGGCGGGACACTGCTGCAGCTCGTTATTCCGTTCGCACTTGTGGTGGCGCTCTTGCGCAGTGGTGACCGGCACGGCGCCACGATTCCCCTCTGGTGGGCTGGCCAGAACTGTTGGAATATCTCAGTCTACATCAAGGATGCCCGCGCGCAGGCGCTTCCACTGGTCGGTGGCGGTGAGCATGACTGGGCCGTGCTGCTGGAGCAGTGGGGTTGGCTCGAGTGGGATCAGGGACTTGGCGGAGCGGTGTACCTGGTGGGAGTGGCCCTGTACGCGACTGCCATTGTGGGCGGCTGGATGGCACTGGGGCAGCCAGTCACGCCGTCGCGGTCTGTGGAGCCCATCCATCAGCACACCGCGAGCGAGTGAGTAATGCGAGCTCTCTTCCTTCTCATCGTCATCTGTGCGGTGTTAGCTGCCGCATCGTACGCCGGCGCCCGAGCGACGGCCGGAAAGCTCACCGGACCCAATCCCGCGGGTTTGGGGTCGGCAACGACGCGGTTCGCGTTCGAAGGAATTCCTGCACTTCGGGGCAGCCCCAGAGGGTGGATCATCCGCTATCCCGCGGCGCGGGCGTTTGGACCTGGCGGTGCAGCGATCTACGTGAGCCCCACCGGACGACTGCTCGGAACCAGCCCGGCAAACCTGAGCCAGCAGCTCGAGGCCGGACGGGGTCAGGAACCATGAGGTACCGCCGAGCCTGAAGCAGGCTGGCAAATCTCCGGCAGCGGGGACAGTGTTCGGGGTGGCAGTATGGAGCTGCCCGTACCATGGAGGTGGACATGGCTCGATGTGAGGTGTGCGGCAACGATTACTATCTCTCGTTTCAGGTCGTTGCCGCCGGACAGACGCATACATTCGACAGCTTCGAGTGTGCCATCCACAAGCTGGCGCCCGTGTGCGATCACTGCGGATGCAAAATCGTGGGACACGGCATCGAGGCTGAGCAGACTTTTTATTGTTGTGCCCACTGCGCGCGGGAGAGCGGCGTAAGGGCGGCAGTGGACCACGTCTGATCAGTCTCGAAACACGAGAGCCCAAGGCCTGCGCCTTGGGCTCCATTCCACGGCTGAAAACGTAATGGTTACATCTGGCAGGACGTCCGCACGTGCGCTTTTGCCTTCAGCGACAGCGCTGCCATCGCGCTCTTGATATCGGTGCGGGCATAGTACGTCGGGCCGTGATACTGATAGGTCCAGTTGTAGAAACCGCAGGCGTAGGTCTGATTGAGCAGCGCGGTCCCGTAGGTCCGGATCTCCGACGCGCTCATCGCCCATTTGGTCCTGATCCAGCCCCTGACGCCACTGGAGCCGTTGCCACCGTCGAGGATGTTCAGCCCGACGATCAGGCCAAGCCCCTTCAGCTTTGCCGCGGCGACTTCTGCGTTCACCAGCTTGACTACGTCGCCCTTGTTCGCCTCGTACTGCAGCCACCCGGCATCCAGTGCGCGATAGGCGTTCGGCCAATCATCGAGCCAGCTCGGCACCACACGGGCAAAGGTAGTCATGTTCGGCCAGATGCTCTTACTGTACTGCGCCATCGCTTCAATCGTGGAGTGGCTGATGATCTTACCACCCCACCTCACCGCCCGGCCCGGCTCGTCAATGAGGAAGTGGCCCAGCAGCGTGCCATCCGAAATGAATTGATTCAGTTGCGTTCTCACTATTCTGAACCGATCCACCAGACCCTTCCACTTGGAGAGGCTGAAGGTCCCATCGGCGTTCGTGATGTATTTGTCACTTCCCATCGTCATCTTGATGACGGCCCTGCCTCCCTTCTTGCGTACACCCGTGAGAAAGGCAATCACGTTGTCCGGTGAGATCGCGCCGCCAACCCAGGTGCCGGTGTGTATGGAGTTCAAATCCTCCGGCCCCATCCCTTGAGAGCCGAAGACAATGCCGGGCTGAGTTCCGACGGCCAATGTAGCCCCGGCTGGTCCCGCGTCCGTGGGAGCGAGCGAGTCCGGAGAGCTGAGTGTACTGTCGATAGGCGCCGCAGAAGAGTCGGCTGGCGGAATGGAATCGGACGGGGCTGCTGCTGTCGGAGACTCAGCGGAAGGGCTGAGCCCGTCTTCACTGCCACAGGCTCCAGCGAAGACGAACGCAGCGGCCAGGAACAGCCGGTGCCGCACTCCGCCAGACAGACGATGTTTGCGGTAGATCATACCCAGACACACTTTCTCTCCCTGGCGGGAGGTCAGGATGAAGCGAGTCGCTCCGCAAGCGCGCTACGGTCGCGGCACGGCCGGGACGGCAG
>DATADG010000082.1:0-16295 GCA_036258655.1 Gemmatimonadales bacterium
GCCGGAGCGAACACTTCGAGAGCCCGCGGTATCACTCGAAGGGAGGCCGGTGTCTGGCCACAGATCTCTCCATCGACGTTCACCGCGAGCGGAGGTCGAGTCTCGATCTCGAAAGCGGTGGCCCGCAGGGCCTCGACCGAGCGCTTTCTGCCGTGACGCCCACGGCGCAGCGCCGGCAGCAACATCAGCAGTTGCCACCAGTGGACAACTTCGAGTGAGTAGAGGTCCAGGCGGGCATCGTCAATGGTTGCATCCTCCGCTACTGGAAGCGCGCTTCCATAGTAGCGTCCGTTTCCGACGACCACCTGGATGGTCCTGGAATCCCGCCTCCCTCCGGTCCATCTGATCTCTGCGTGAAATCGTCGGCTTCGAGTCACAGCCCGAAATGCAGCCACTGCGTACGCCAGTGCGCCCCAGCGCTGTTTTGTCTGATACGTGAGCGCTTCCGTGATCTGGACACTGAGACCGATGCTGGCGGTGGTGAAGAAGTACCGGCCGTTTACCCAGCCGAGGTCGATCCACCGCCGAGCACCGTGAGCGGCAAGCCTGCAGGCCGCCTCCAGCGACGTCGGGATTCCGAGTGTGCGAGCCAGGTTGTTGGCGGTACCCAACGGCAGCACCGCCAGCGGCAGCCCGGTGCCGGCCAGACCCTGGAGCGCCGCATTGAGGGTGCCGTCCCCGCCGGCCACGATCACCCGGTCAATGGTCCCCTGCTCCCTCCGGATGATCTCACCCAGCTGAGTCGAATCAGTGCAGCCTGCAGGCACCAGCTCGACCCCCAGCCCTTCGAGCTGGCTCTCCGCCCTGCCCAGCGCCTCCCGGCCGCGCCGGGAGGCTGGATTCACGACCAGGAGGGCGCGCCTTGGCATTCGGTGAATGTAAGCCCGTCAACTGACGTGACGCCTGACCTGCGGCCGTGAGCCAGGTACTCTGTATCTTTGCCGCATGCACGCCGAGCCCCGCTTTCACGAGTCGAACCTCTGGTCGACCCCGATTCGCGACCTGGGACTCACCATCGAAGGCACCCGGCTGGAGCCGATCCTCGCCGAGTTCATGGAGGAGCTCCGCCAGGTGGGCATCACCCGGGTTCGGCCGCGCTTCTATCTCTCGACGGAATGGGGGGTTCCATTCGAGACCGTGGCGATCGCCATACCGTTCTACCTGGCCCGCCCCGACCTCACCGCTCTCCATGCCGAGCGCGTCGGGGTGGTCGAAGGATTCGATCGGGCCGATATCCTGCGGTACCTGCGCCATGAGATGGGCCATGTGATGAACTACGCCTACCGACTGTACGATCAGGAGGAATGGGTCAAGCAGTTCGGTTCCATCACCCAGCCTTACTATGAGGAATACCGCCCCGAGCCGTTCAGCCGGCGCTACGTCCGCCACCTGCCCGGCTGGTACGCCCAGAAACACCCGGACGAGGATTGGTCAGAGACCTTTGCCGTGTGGATGACGCCGGGTTTGGATTGGCGCGCCGAGTACGGTGGCTGGCCGGTTGCCTATGCCAAGCTCGCGTACTGTAGCCGGACCATGACCGCGTTGCGCGACCAGGATCCCGTGGTGACCAGCAGCGAGCTGGACGAGGACGTGGGAGAGATCGAGTACTCGCTGGACCAGTACTATGGAGATCCGGGCGATTCCCCGGATCTTCCGCCGGGACTGGACGGTGCGCTACGCGCGATTTTCGAGGACCTCGGTCCCCCGAATGGGTTGTCGCTGGATGCACCGCTCCGTCCGGCGGCCGACCTGATCCGGCGGCTCGAGCCCGAGCTCATGGCAAATATTTTCCGCTGGACAGGGCATTTTCCCGAGCGCACTCGGGTGCTGCTGCGGTATCTCGCCGAGCGAGCGGCCCAGCTTGAGCAGGGCTATCCCGAAGATCGGGAAGAGTCGGCGATCATGGCGCTGACCACACTGGTCACGGGTCTGGCGATGAATCACGTGCAGCGGGGAAGCTATTTGCCGTGAGATCGGAGAGGCGGAGAGTCGCCTCCTTTCTGCCTTACTTCCGATACCTCTCCAATGCCAGCTCGACTATCCGCTCGATCAGCTTGGGATACTCGATGCCCGCCGCCTGCGCCGCCATCGCGAACTCGCTGGAGCGCTCCAGATAACAGCTGGCATTGACCTCCAGCACGTAGATGTCACCCGTGTCGGTCAGCCGAAGGTCTACCCGCCCATAGTCCCGCACCCGGAGCGCGCGATACGCATCGACCGCCACCTTCTGCAAACGGGCGCGTAGCTCGTCCGGCAGGTTCGCCAGCACCGACTTCGTTCCCTTGAATTCCTTGCTCCGCTCGTCCCATTTCGCCTTGCTGTCGAGCACCTTGGGCGCGCCCTCGGGAAAACCGGTGAAATCCACCTCTACCGGCGGCAGCGCCTTCGGCTGCGCATTCCCCAGCACACCTACATAGAACTCGCGCCCCTCGATGTACTCCTCGGCGAGCGCTGAATCGTTGAGCTCCTTCCGAATTGCGGCGACCCGCTCCATCAGCGCCACGGCGTCGTGCACCAGCGACTTGCCACCGATGCCGATCGATGAGTCCGACCTCAGCGGCTTGACGAACAGTGGCATCCGAAGATTGCCACCGGTCTCGAATGCCTGCTGTCGCGAGAAGACGGCGAATCTCGGATAGAGGATATCTTCGAACGCTAGCAGCTTCTTGGTGAGCCCCTTGTCCTGACTGAGATAGAGCTCGCCGGGTCCGCTGCCGGTGTACTTGAGCCCGAGGAGATCCAGCAGTCCGGCGACTGGAATGTCACCGAAGACATTTTCGCTGAACATCTCCATCAGATTGAAGACCAGGTCGGGTTTGCGCCGGGACAGTCCGGTGATGAGTCGCTTGACGTCGCCATGCACTCCCAGCACTGACACTCGGTGGCCGAGCTGGCGGAGTGCCTTGGCTACCTGGGGAACCACGGCCTCGTAGTCCTTCGAATTCTCGTCTTCGCTGTCGAGATAGGTGAGAACGGTGATTTTCATGGTCACTCCGCCAGGCCCATGCCCCAGCGCGCCAGGGACACAGGCATCCCGCCGAATCTCATCAGCTCGTCATGGAACCTGCGCAAACTGACGTTCGCGCCATGCTTGTTTCGGTACGCCTCTCGCAGCGCCAGCAGCTCGCGCCGCCCCAGAGCATAGCAGAGCTGGTAGCTCGGCCAGGCGCAGTAGCGCCGGACTTCAGCCTCGGCCTGCAGGCGCTCGATCGGGAGATGGTGCACCATATACTCGACGGCTTCGGCCGGCGACATGCCGCGGGTGTGCAGTCCGACATCCAGCACCACCCTGACCGCGCGCCAGAGCAGATTCACCAGCTGGAACAACCGGGCTTCATCGCTCCTGTAGTACCCAGCCTCAGCCATCAGCTGCTCGGCGTACAGGGCCCAACCCTCGACCATGATCGGGCTCCAGACGTGGCGGCGCACCTCCGAGTCGAGCTGCTGCATGGTCGCCAGATGAAGGTGGTGCCCGGGGTAGACCTCGTGGGCCACCATCACCGGGATCGCGTGCCTGCAGTGGCTCCGTCGCCGCTGGGCCTGGGCTTCTGGCGGGAGCACCGGGTCCGGCTCGGTAACGTAGAAGCGTCCGGTGTGCTGCTGCAGATAGATCGGCGGTGGCTCGTACGCAGCGAAAGGAACCAGGGCCGTCAGATACGCCGGGGTTGGCACAACGTCAACGCCGCCCGGAACGGCTCCCGCCAGGTCGTGCTCGGCAATAAAATGACAGGCCCGCTCGACTTCCGACCGGTACGAGGCGAGCAGTGCCTCTGCTGGCGGAGTGTCGTCCCGAAGCTCGTCCACCAGGTCGCGCCAGGAGCGGTGGCTCATGCGCCGGGCGAGATCCGTCAGCGCACCGGTAACTTCTTCCTGAAGCCGAAGACCGTAGCGCCAGACCTCCGCAGGACCCGCCATCAATGCATGTTCGTGTTGCAGCCGGCGACTGAACTGCTCCTCGCCGATCGCGAATGCCTGGCGATCGGTGTTGGGCTCGATCTCGTCCCGCAACGCCGCACCGAAATTGACCAGTGACTTGAGCGCCGCTTCACCAGCCTTGTTCAGCTCGCCCGCGAGGTCGGGGGCCATACGTGTGAAGCGGCCCACTGCCTGGGCGATGAGCTCACCGCCTCCGCCCAGCATGGCGAGTGCGGTATCAACGAAGACGGAGGGCGGATCGTCGAGAGTGGCGCGCGCCGTGTCCAGGAAATCAGGCACCGACTTGAGCCGGGACAGCACCGCGGCGGCTCGCCCAGCCTGCTGTGGCTCGCTTCGGGTCAACAGGGTGTAGAAGCTCTGAAACAGGTGCGTCAGCCACACGGCCGGATTCCGCACATTCGGCTGCTCGTGCTCCAGCCGATAAACGGTGCTGCGAATCTCACCCAGGAGTGCCGTCCGGTCGATCTCGCTCTGGAGGTCATCGGAATCCAGTTCCTCGATGGCCGCCGCGACCGAGCGCAGAGCTGAAAGATGTTCCCTGGACGTCTCTGCATCGAAGCGGCCGAGACGAGAATCCTGGGTGACCAGACCAGCGGCGCTCGCCGCCGCCGGATCGAAGTGGTATTTGAGATCCAGGTAGGAACGGCAGAGGTCGTTGACCTCCGCGGTCACTTCGAGATCACCTCGTAATGGTCTCCGATGCTGGCGCTTCCATCGAAGTGCTCGAGCACGACATTGTTACCGAGCAGCGAACCCTCGAGATTGACTCGGTCGAGCCGTGCGTCACGGCCCACGATCGAGTGCCTGAGCCGGCTGTTGCTGATTCGCGTGCCCCGCTCGAGCGAAACGTTGGGTCCAATCTCGCTCCGCTCGATCGTCACTCCGTCCTCGATATAGACCGGGTCGTGGATGGTGACCCCGGGATAATTCACCCGCCGCGCCGCTCCCTGCCGCAGGAGGATCTCATTGGTCTCCAGCAGGGTGTCCAGCTTGCCACAGTCGTACCAACCTCCCACCTCGGCGGTGAGGATCCGCTTGCCGTGCTCAATCATCCACTGGAAGGCGTCCGTCAGGTACCACTCGCCTTTGTTGGCCGGGCTCGCCAGGACGTGATCGATGCCCTTCCAGAGGCTCTGGACATCCCGGATGTAGTAGAGGCCGATGTTCGCCAGTTTGGAAATCGGCGTGGACGGCTTCTCCACGATACGTGTCATGAACCCCTGGGCATCGGTAACGACCACTCCGAAGCGCTGATAATCCTCTACCTCCTTGGCCCAGATGATTCCGTCCGCGTCGGTCCGGTTGACCAGTGTGAGATCGGCCTCGAAAACCGTATCCACAAAGATGATGAGGACCGGCCCTTTGACATATGGCCGGGCCAGATTGATGGCGCCGGCGGTGCCGTCCTGCACTTTCTGTTCGATGTAGCGGGAGGGAATGCGATACTGCGCCCGGGCGAAGGATTCCACCTGCTCCTTTAAATGGCCGGTAATGAAGATCAGCTCCGTGATGTCCAGCCCTTCGAGCCGGTCCATCACCCAATCCATCACCGGACGCCCGGCCACCTTGAGCAGCGGCTTGGGGACGAGATGCGTATGCGGTCGGAGCCGGGTGCCCTTCCCGGCAAGAGGAATGATCACCTGCATTTCAGCCTCGTCCGTAGCGGTCCTGGAGCCGCACCAGATCATCGAGGTGCGGAGTGGATGCCTCGAGTACGTCGCTGTCCACCACCGCCTCGATCTGGTGGATCAACTTGGGTGGAATGTGCGCCGTCTCCCCCGCCTTGAAGGGACGACTGACCAGTGCGTCGCCTGACTGGGTTCGCAGGATGAGCTCACCCGAGAGAACGTGCATCGTCTCGTCCTTGAGGTTGTGATACTGGAGACTGAGCACGTGTCCCGCTTTCACGTGAAGCAGCTTCCCCACGTAGCGATCGGTCCGCGCCCAGATCAGCTCATACCCCCACGGCTTCTCCACTCGGTACGGCACCTCGGGCAATCAGGCTCCATGCAGTCGGCGGGGGCAATATAGGCAGGGCAGAGGGGCAGCGGGACAGGTGGGCAGTCATCTAAGGATTCTAGAACGCTTCCTCGAAACTGAAGGTCCAGCGGAACTCGAGCTCCTCATCTCCAGCATCGCGATCCTGCGCCAGCTCGGGTCGGCTGACATACAGTGGGAAATCGAATCGGGTGCTGAATTCGGTCTCGCCGATACGATGCCGGGCGCGGAGACCCAGTCCGGCATCCGCCAGAAACCGAATACGGTCCCCGGTGAGTGGCTGCGCGCTGCCGCCGATGGCGTGGGAGAGATCTGTGAACGCGGCCAATGCCACGCCGCGAAACAGTTTTGCGGTTGGCCGGCGCAGAATGCTCTGCTCCAGCTCCAGGTTGAGCGCGACGATGCTCGCGGTGGAGATTCGTGAGTCGATTCCCCGGACTCCTGCGCCCCCGGCAGCGTGATAATTGAAGTCTTCTCCCACGAGGAGGGCACCCCGTGAGCGAAGGAAAGGATTATACAACTGCTGTAGTGGGTCCGCGCCCTGAAAGTAGATCTGCCGCTGCTTGGCCGCTTCGTCTTCTCCTCCTGCGACTCCGAGGAACAGCCGGGCAGCAAGCTGGAGCCCCGAGCCCAGGGGTCGGCGCGCGATTCCTTCGGCCAGCCCGCGGAAGTAGAACGGATCGAGCTCCGGCCGGCCAGTCACGTCCAGGCCCTGCCGGTTGTACTGCAGACCTCCGCCCGTGGAGGTTTGGAGACTCAGCTCCCATTTTCCCGATCGGGTGGCCACGCCGCCACCCACCGACACCTCCACCGTTCCCACATCTTCGTAGAGACCCGGGTCGAGATACCTGAAATCGTCCGGAGCCACCCACTGGAGCTTCGCACTCCGGCTCCAGGTGGGGCCGAACGTCTGGTGCTCGCGCCTGCTCCAGTCCAGCGCCGCGGTCAACCCATAGCGACCCTCGATATTGAAGGCATCGAACGTCTGGGAGGTATTTGGGGCTCGCAAAAACACTGGATTCCTGGCGCGCAGGAAGAAATCGGTATCCTCCACCTCGTCGTCCGAAGCCCATCCAGTGCTTTGGGCAATCAGTGCCTGGTTTTGCTCGAAGCGGCCGAGGTAATCATCCCGGCTCCGGATCCCGATAGTGATCCCGCCAGCATCGTTGTACCACAACGTCGGCTGCAATCCCACCGTGAGCCGGTCGCGGCGGTGGCGGGTGGAGAAGTATGGATGAAAGTAGAAGTCCGTTCCCGGCGGAGGAAACAGCGACGTTGGGTTGAACCAGCCCAGTCGCTTCCGGTTGTTGAGCATGTTCCAATCATGGGTCTGTACCCGCGGATCCAGGACCACGAGCCTGGGTTTGGATCGGGTCTCCACCTCCACCCATTCTCGCTCGGCCAGTCCGGCGGCGCGCACAATGCCGGTATCTCGCTCGGCGATCACCGCGACCTCGACCGGAATCCGTCCCTCTTCCTTTCGCAGCACCTCCACCCGCGTGACATATCCCTGCCCCGCTGCCCCGCCGCCCCGCTTTGCGGCTGTCCTCACCTTCCCAATCGCATAGTCATACAACACCGTCGCATGCAGCCACTGCGCAAAGAAGGTGGAGAGATCCTGGTTGGAGACCTCCTCCGCGACGCTGCGGAAAGCTGCCTCATCGACGTGCTTGAGCTTCCAGCGATGGTAGAAGGTCCGCAGTATCCGCCCCATGACTTCGTCGCCGACGATGTACCGGAGCTGGAAAAAGAAGATTGCGGCCTTGTTGTAGATCATGGCACCGTAGGTCGAGAAGTCCCGGTAGGCCTCGCTCACCAGACTGACCGGCTCCGAGTACTTGTCCAGCTCGAGCGTCAGGATGAACTCTTCCAGGTCGGCGTAGTCGCTCTGTCTCGTCAGCAATTCGAGAAACCAACCAGTCTGGAAACTGGTGAACCCCTCGTCCAGCCAACCCTCTCGCCATTCGTTATTGGCCAGGATGCCCATGGTGTAGATATGCCCCAGCTCGTGCAGGATGAGTCCCTGGTGGGCCGAGCCGTTCATCATCATCATGGGAAACTCGGTGCCGCCTCCTTCGATCCGGTGCAGGTTGGTGATCTGAGGCCAGGCATACTTGCCGAACAGCTGGTCGAGCCAGGCCAGCGCGACCTGGGTCCGTTCCACCGCGATGCCGTTGCCCCAGCTCTCCTCGTCTCCGGGCTGATACAGCACGTGTATGGCGACGTCTTCGTAGCGGCCGCCCTCGTAGCGGTACTCCGGGTTGAGCGAGAACGCGAAGTGATGCACGTCCTCGGCGTACCAGCGGATCCTCTTTCGCCCTCGCTCGGCGCCCTCGCATGCGGAAGCCGGCGTTCGGGTACCGTAGTAGTTGCGCTGATATTCCACCGGCTGGCCTTGGCTGCGGTTCGCCCGTGCCCATCCCGGATCACCGCAGACCGGAACCCCGGTCGCGCCGATCACCTGGTCCTCCGGGAGGTCGAGGTCCACCTGAAAGGAGGCGAATTCGCCATAGAACTCACCCGCCGGATACAGTGGATGCTCTTGCCAGCCGAGCCGGTCATAGACCACCACCTTGGGATACCACTGGGCGAAATCGAAGCGACGTCCCTGGCGTCCCTGTCTGCGTGGCAGGGTCGATGGCCGGGCGTCCCATGCCATCTCCGCAGTCATCGACTCACCGGGAAGCAGCGGCTGGGGTAGAGCAAACCGCACGACGGTGCTGTCAGGAGCGAAAGGATAGATCGGCCGTACGGCCGATCCCATGATGCGCACGTTGCGCACGTGATTGAACGCGAAGTCGGGATCCTTCAGGTCGTTGAAGCGGCGCCGTCCTTCCACCGAGTCGGCATCGGACCACCGGGAGCCGGGACGAAAGGCATTCAGATAGAGATGCAGCGCGAAGGTGGTCAACGTGTCGGGCGAGCGGTTGGTGTAGCGGATGCGCTCGGTGCCGCTCAACACCCCGCTGGGTTCGTCCAGCCGGGCATCGATCTCATAGGCGACCTCCTGCTGCCAGTATCCTCCAGATGGAGATGAAGGCGTGGCCGCCTGTTGTAGCAGAAGAAGTGTCGCAACTATCACGGGGGACTCGGTCGTGGATGTGAGCGGTGCTGCATCGGCGGGAAAGATAGTGAGGGCCATCCTCATGGATGGCTTCGGCCATCCTCATGGATGGCCCTCAGTCCGACGAAGAAATTTGGCACCACGTCGCGTTCGTCCGGTTCAGCCGCCCGGCGCCCGGTCGATACCATAGATCGGCGGCTCGCGTCTATTCCAGCTCAGCTATGGCAGATACCTATCTCTCGCTTCGGGTCCACCTCGTGTGGGCCACCAAGGGCCGTCGACCCTGGCTGGATCCCACGTGGAGGCCAAGACTGTACGCGTGCGCGGCTGCCGTGATTGCGCGCCGCTCTGGAAAGCTCCTCTGCGCGGGAGGAGCCAGGGATCACGTTCATCTTTATGTGGAGCCGCCCAGCACCCTGGCTTTGTCGGAGCTGGTCACGAGCATCAAGACCACCACGTCGAAGTGGATCCACGAGACCTTTCCCCATCGACGGGATTTCAAATGGCAACACGGATATGGCGCTTTCAGCGTCACCCCCTTCGATGATGAGCGCATCCGTGATTACATCCGTAACCAGGAGAAGCACCATCGGGATCATCATTTTGACCACGAATACACATCTTTGCTCGACCGGCACGGCATCACGTACGATCCGGGTCATGTCGTGGATTGATCGCGGACCACATTTTCAAATGAAATCCGGTCCGGAGGACCGGTGATATGCGAAGGGCCACCCTCTTGGGTGGCCCTTGGGTGGCCCATCGTCATGCGATGTACATCAAAATCATCGACGCAAACACGCGTCGCGCCGCCGTTCCGATCAATGTGACAGTAAGTGCCGCCGGAGCTTGGTCATCCGCCGCCGCACCGAACCGTCGAGCACCCGTTCGCCCACCCGGACGATGGCTCCCCCCAGGATCTCCGGATCCACCGTGAACGCCGGGATCACCTGTTTGCCCAGCTCGCGGCTGAGCGATTCCTGGATTGTACGCTTGAGCTTGTCGTCCGGGCTACGGGCCAGCGTCACCCCGGCACGGACCCGGTCCAGCTTTCGGTCCAGCAGGTTCATGTATTCGGTCGCGATCTCACGAAGCACCTGCTGCCGGCCCCGCTTGATCAGCGCCTGGAGGAACAGCACGAACTCGCGGGGCGTGTCCCGGAGCGCTTCACCCAAGAAGCGCGCCTTCTCGGACTTTGGAACCCGGGGCGACATCAACACCGCCTGCACCTTCGGCGTCTGCTCGACGGCCGCTGCGATTGCGTCCAGCAGCTCGGCGTAGCGCTCGACGTTCCCGCTCCGCTCGCCGAGCTGGAACACCGTCTCGGCGTAGTTCCGGGCGATGGTCTCGCTTCTCAATGCCTGGTATCCACGCTGGCCAGGTACTCCTGCACCAGCCGGCGGTCGCTGTCAGAGTCGAGTCGCTGCCCGATCAGCTTCGATGCCGCTGCCAGCGAGAGGTCGACCGCTTCGCGCCGGAGCTCGTTGACCGCGCGGTCTCGCTCGGCGGCAATATCCCGCCGGGCGCGCTCGAGGAGCTCCTCCTGCTCCTGTCGGGTTTTCTCCATCGCGAGCGCCCGCTCCTTTTCCGCGGCCGTTCGTGCCTCTGCGAGCAGGGCGTGCGCCGAGGCTCGTCCTTCCGCTACCAGCTTCTGGTGCTCCGCCAGCAGCGCCGCCGCTTCGGCGCGGTTCCGCTCCGCCTCGGCGAGCTGCTCTTCCAGGGCACGTTCCCGCGCTTCCACCGCGCCCAGCAGCGCGGGCCAGGCGAACTTCCGCAGGATGAGCAACAGGGCGACGAAGACGACGATCGTCCAGAACATCAGCCCGAACTCGACCGTCAGCGGTCCCCGCGCGGCGTGTTCCTGCTGGAGCAGAGTGACGTACAGCATGAGAGCTCCTGGTTAGCGCTATTGGCTATTCGCTATTGGCTGTACGGTCTGCGGTGTAGCGCATAGCCAATAGCGAATAGCGAATAGCCCTTAGAACGTGATCTTCGCCTGAATCAGAAACCCGATCACCGCCACGAACAGCGCGACGCCTTCGATCAGCGCCGCGGCGATGATCATGGCGGTCTGGATACGGGCGGTTGCGTCCGGCTGGCGGGCGATACCCTCCGTCGCCGAGCCGCCGATCCGGCCGATACCGACGCCGGCGCCAAGCACCGCGAGTCCGGCCGCGAGTCCCGCGCCGATGAGTCCGAGTCCTCTGCCCGTGGCACCCGTCGCCGCGGCAGCCTCCTGCAGCAATGCGAGCATGTACAGCATCCGTTACTCCATTACCTGTGCGGGAGCCAAAGCCTGTCCGCGCTCGCCACTCGGCGCCGGATCTCCCGAAACCCGGCCCGTCATGGTCGCCCGCCATCGTCCCACACAGGGTGGAACAGCGAGCTTCGTCCGTCCCTCGACGGCTTACCCAATCGGCCGGTGAGAGCGCTCTCCCGACCGAATCCTCGTTGGCTTCCGTCCGCCCGTCCGCCCATCCGCCACACTGACCCGCTGACCCTCTTCTAGTGCTCCGCCCGCATCAAGCCGATGAACACCGCCGTAAGCAGGGTGAATACGAACGCCTGCAGGAATGCTACGAAGACCTCGAGTAACATGACTCCCGTCGCCATGATGGACGCGCCGATGCCCACGTAATAGCTCTGGAAGAGGAAGGTCAGCCCCAGAAGCGCGAGCACCAGCACGTGCCCAGAGGTCATGTTGGCAAAGAGTCGCACGGCGAGCGCGAACGGCTTGGCCAGCTTGCCGATGATCTCGATCGGGGTCATCACGACCAGCAGCAGCACCTTGAGGGCGGTGCCGCCGACGCCTCCCGGAAGTCCGGGCGGAAGATAGAAGATGGTCTTCATGTACCCCTTGAATCCCAGCGAGCGCATCCCGGTCACCTCGATCACCAGGAAGGCCACCAGCGCGAGCGCCGCGGTGACCGCGATGTTGCTCGTCGCCGTCGCGCCCCAAGGGAGAAGGCCCAGCAGGTTCATTGCCAGAATGAAGAAGAAGACCGTCAGCAGGAAAGGCGCGTACCCCTCCCCGTGCGGCCCCACGTTGGGGAGTACCACTTCTTGCCGGACCCAGAGCGCCATAGCCTCCATGGCCCCCGCGAATCCCCTGGGGGGCCGGCCCTGCGCCTGGCGCTGTGCCACCGCCCGGGCGCTGAGAATGAACACCAGCGCCACGATGATCGCGGCGAGCAGCATGTAAACCATGTGCCGGGTCGGAGACAGGTCGAGATAGCGGGGCGCACCGTGAGCGTCGGTGCCGAGCGGGATCTTCCAGTTGTCCGGCAGATGGACTATGCCGAACGGAGTCTCGATTTCGTGCGCATTCCCGATGTGGTGGGCAATGTCGATCTGATTGCTGCGGGCCTGGTGCTGGCTCTCGGGCGCGACCGCCTCCTTGCCGACCTCGTGCGCCGGCTCCTGAGCGAGCGCCTGAGACAACGGTGCGCAGATCAGCAGCGCAACCATCAGCTGAGATCCCACACCTGCGATTCGACTCATCCTCGTGTCATCCCCGATTGTTCGCGCATCGCAATCACGACTTCCAGCACCAGGAGGGCGATCAGCGTGACCAGCAGCGCGCCGAGGGCCGGAGCCATCTCCCAGCCAAAGGCGGGAACCAGCAGAAATCCGCTGACAGCCAGGACCAGCAGCCGGATCAGCATCCCGCCCGCCCAGACGGTGAGGAACCGCCGCTTCCCGATGCTCCGGATCGTCCACCAGCCGAGTGGCGCCTGGACCAGGAGACCGATGAGCACGCCCCAGCTCACATCGTCCCGGAGGTCGGGCCTGGCCCATGCGACCATCCCGGCTCCGATCAGCGCGACCAGGATGAATCCGATCATGTATCGGACCCGGGAGCTCACTTGTCGCCATCGCTCTTCCCGCTCAGCGAGCGGATTAGCCAGTACATCGTGGCTCCAAAGCCAACCAGGGCCGCTACAACCGTTATCAGCCCACCGGTGCCGAGCCTGCGGTCCGCCCACTGACCGAGCCATACGAAGACCAGCAGGCTCACCGCGATCTGCACGCCGAGCCCTGCGTACCGCATTCCTCCGGGACTTTGCTTTCCCGGCGGAGCTGGGTTCTTCACGGCGCTAACCTATCCGCTTGTGAAATATTTCGCAATCTGATTCCGCGCTACTCGTTATGGGCAAGGCTATGGGGCTATAACTGCGCCGCAGGCCAAAGCGTTTCCTGTTCATAATCGGAACTGTTCGGCTCCAGGAACAGTGCATAGCGCATAGCCAATAGCCCATAGCCCAGTTAAATACCAGCATGACCGTTACCCAGGCCGCACCTCACGAGGACGTCCAGCAGCTCGAGCGGCTGGTCGGCGCCGTCACTCGGCTCAAGAACCAGGTCGCGCAGCGCATCGTCGGCCAGGAAGAGGTGATCGACGGGATCCTCACCTCCATTCTGGCGGGTGGCCATGCGCTGCTCATCGGCGTCCCCGGCCTGGCCAAGACGCTCATGGTGCAGACCGTGGCGGAGGCGCTCGACCTCAGCTTCAATCGGGTGCAGTTCACGCCCGACCTCATGCCGAGCGACATCACCGGCACCGAGATCATCGAGGAGGACCTGACGACCGGCAAGCGCGCCTTCCGCTTCGTCAAGGGGCCGATTTTCGCGCATGTCGTGCTGGCTGACGAGATCAACCGCACACCTCCCAAGACCCAGGCCGCACTGCTGCAGGCAATGCAGGAGCATCAGGTGACCGCGGCCGGCACCACGTACCGATTGCCCGACCCGTTCTTCGTGCTGGCTACCCAGAATCCGATCGAGCAGGAAGGCACCTACCCTCTGCCCGAGGCCCAGCTCGACCGGTTCATGCTCGAGCTTCGGGTGAGCTACCCAAGCCGCTCGGAGGAAGAAGCCATCGTGGAGCAGACGACCAGCACCACTCGGACTGCGCTCCAGCCGGTGCTCGATGCCCATTCGGTGCTCGGAATGCAGGCGCTGGTGCGCCGGATTCCGGTGTCGCGCAGCCTGATCCGCGCCGCGGTGACTCTCGCGCGCATGACCCGCCCGGGAGACGACGATGCTCCCGGCTTCATAAAGGAATATGTCGAGTGGGGCGCCGGTCCCCGGGCGTCGCAGTACCTCGTGCTCGGGGCCAAGGCCCGCGCCGCGATAGCCGGACGACCAATGGCCGACCTGGAAGACGTTCGGGCAGTTGCCTCGTCGGTGCTCCGCCACCGGATCGTCACCAACTTCGCCGCCGAGGCTGCCGATCGAAACAGCGACGATCTGGTGCGGGAGCTCGTGGGCGGGAAGGAGTGGCTGGGGTAAGCGGGTCAGTATGAAGGAATGATGAAGCAACTAAGCCCGGCCATCATGACCGGGCTCATTGCTTCCTAAACTCCTATTTCGCTTCTAACTGACCCGCTTTCCCGCTGACCTGCTGTTACGCTCCCTCACCAAAGAACGTCCCCACTGGCGCAAGCATCTGGTCGAAGGCGACGAACGCATTCGCCTGGACGTCGAACACACCCTGGAGCGCGAGCATCTCCTCTTCTGTGAGCGGTGTGCCGTCGGTGCGGGTAATAACGGTCGTAGTGCCGTCCGTCTCCACCGTGGCAAACAGATGCCCGTTGATCCGCACGTTCAGGGTTCCGCTCGTCTCGCTAAACTCACCGCTCATGGTAACGGTGCCGTTGGGTCCCGCCATCGTCAGGTTGACCACGATCGTGCCGGTCGGCTGGCTGATATCACTGGCGTTCACCGTGAGATCGATCGAGACATCCCGCTGGGGGAGGTCGAGCGAATACGTAAGCGTCAGACCGGCCGTGTACGTCACCGTGGAACGGAGATTGATGTTCGCCTGAATCGTCCCGTCGGTCACCAGTCCGATCACGCTTACCCGGCCGCTCGTGCTCGTACTGGTCGCGCTTACGGTGTAGTCGACGTAAGTGATGCCGCCGGAGACAACCTGCACACGGGCCGCCTGGGTGCTGCCCTCGCTGAGGTCAATCAGATCCACATATCCGGTCTCGGTGAGCGGCTCAGCCGGCGCCCAGGTGATCGGGTTCACTGCGTAGATGATGAAGCGAACTCCGTTGCTGGGAGCGCCGCTCCGGTCTGACTGTACGTACCCGCCGGTCCCTGCATCGTACACGAACGTTTTGCCGGCAACCTCGGCCGGCACCGTGGCCATTGAAGCACTGAAGGCGCCGGTCCGCTGCTCCCGTTTGAGCATGGTAGCCAGGCGCTGTGCAGCCCGGGCTGCAGCGGCGCGAACCGCCTTGGGATTCCCTCGCTCGGACGGAGACAGGCCCCTCCGTACATCCAGCGCCTGGGCCGAGGCGGAGACAATCGGAGAACCACCGAGCGCCGCGTCGAACATGATGCTGAAAGTGGAGAAGCTGGCGAAGGGCTGCGACGAAAAGGTCGAGTTCATCGCCTCGAGGTCGGCCGACGTGCCGGCCGGATTGAAGGGCACGTCGGGCCCCGATTCACCGCCGCAACCGGTCAATGCGATGGAGACAAGCGCCACCGCCGTAACCGACCGCTTCGCGAAGTGCAGCACACGCATGAGTTCCGCCTCCATAAGGTGGGAGCAGTTCTGGGCGGCCCGGGCGTGCAGAGCTCGGTAGGATGCCGCCGATTCAGTGGGTCTGGATTCTGTGGTTGGGAGTATCGGAGGCTGCCTCCATTAACTGCAGCCTCCGACTGGCGGGAATTCAGGCAACGGTTATGCCAGCGTTTGAAGCTCCTCCATGCGACCGGTGAAGAGGGCGAACAGACCTATGGCGCAGGAATGTCCAATCCGACGGCGATGACCGGGCCCGCGAAGTCAAAGCCGGAGCGGCTGATGTATTCGGTCCCCAGTCGGATCTCGCTCCAGGGCCTGAGGCCAGCTCCCCGCCTGCCGATTCCTAACGCGAGCTCGATGCCCGGAGCCACCCGGAGCCCGACTTCGGGAACCGGCTGCTGGTCACCGGGGGTGCCAGACATGCTTGCAGTTTGACCGAGATAAAACGTCAGTCCGGCGGAGGCGCGGGCGTATAGTTCACTCACTGAGCGAGCGAGGGGCAGCGGGCCCTGCATACCGTAGAACGCTATCACGCCCTTTCTCTAGTCAAAAGAACGCGACACCTCGGCCCGTTTGGGCTCCAGCCCGAGACCTGTCTCCTGCAACGCCGCCCAACCTCCCACTAATGCACGCGCGCGCGGCCACCCTGCCGTTCGAAGCTCTCGCGCCACCCGGGCGCTTGTGGCTTCGTCCTTTCAAGCACAGTAGAGCACCACCGTTGCGTGATGCTCGAGCCCCAGCTCTCGCGCTCGTTGCACCGCT
>DATADG010000083.1:0-8965 GCA_036258655.1 Gemmatimonadales bacterium
CTCTCGCAGGCCAGAGATACCGGAGCGACTGCCACTGCACGGGAGTCCGCTGTTACGACGAGGGACACTGCGAAGGCGGTCGCCGCCAAACCGCCGCGGCGGAGACCCGCTCAGAGACCAGCGGCTCCGGCCCAACCCCGACGGGTGGATACCGCCGCGCCAGCGGTACCTTCACCGCCCGCCGCTGCTGATACAGCTTCCTCTCGCGGTACTGCCGATACAGCCACAACCGATACCGCCACCGCGTCTACTCAGACCGCGAATACCGCTCCTGCGGCAGCTCCGACGACGCAGGCGAACGCTCCGTTGCGGGACCAGTACCATCCAGCGCCGCTGGACACCGTGCCGCAGCAAGTCTATGACGGATGGAAGCAGTACAACCTGAACTGTGCCCGCTGCCACGGTGAGGACGTGCTGGGCACGACGATCGCCCCGCATCTTCTGGTCTCGCTCAAGCCGGGAGGGCCGATCAACACGAAGGAGTCGTTTATTCAGACGGTCTGTGCGGGGCGGCCAGCCAAGGGTATGCCGGCGTGGTGTCCGCTGGGGATGGAGATGTCCACCATCGAAGAGATCTATGCATACGTCAAAGGACGAAGCGACGGCAAGCTGCGGCCGGGGCGGCCGGCGCTGAGAGAGGGAGGCTGACCCATGCAGCAGACTTCGCGCCAGGAAACCCTGCCCATCGTGGTTACCAGGAAGCTGACCTTGGTGGCATTCAGCCTTGTTCTGGCTCAAGGAGGCTGCACCCGAGCTCAGACCTCGGATGAGAGCGGACCTGCGCCGGCCGATTCGGTGCCCACATCGGCTCCGATCGACACCGCGGTCGCGCCGGACACATCGGCCGCCACACCACCCATTACACCATCTCCCACAACGACGGCGCAAGACACGCCTCCCGCAGGCGTCTCGCAGTCGGCAGACACCCAGGCCTCGGCAGCAGAGCAAAGTCCCTCACCAGGGGGCGGTAAGGTAAGCCAGATGGAGTACGAGGGGTGGCGGCAGTACAGTGTGCAATGCGCGCGATGTCACGGGCAGGACGTGCTTCCCAACCCCGTCGCTGCCAACCTCCTGGTCTCTGCAGCGCCCGGCGGACCCGTGGCCTCAAAGGAGAAGTTTGTCCAGGTGGTGAGTGAAGGTCGTGAGGAGCGTGGGATGCCGGCCTTCAAGGCCATCATGACCCCGTCTCAGATCGAGGCGGTGTATGCGTATGTGAAGGCTCGGGCCGAGAAGCGAATTCCGCCCGGCCGGCCATCGGCTCCCTCGGGCTGAACGCTGGAGACGTTCGGTTTACGCCCGAGACCAGGCAGCTCACCACCGGAATCCCACCTTACCCGCGTCCCAGCAAGGCCGACATTGCGGCTGCAGCAGGACGCACAGTACCGGACCTGATTCAGCCGGCTCTTCACGTGTTGTTCTGCGGCATAAATCCCGGGCTGTATTCGGGAGCTACCGGTCATCATTTTGCGCGGCCAGGCAACCGGTTCTGGCCCGCCATCCACCTGGCCGGGTTTACTCCTCGTCTCATCAGTCCGTGGGAGGAGCACCTCCTGCTGGAGTGGGGACTCGGTGTCACCAATCTGGTCTCCCGCGCGACGGGAAGTGCGGCAGAGCTTACCCGAGAAGAGTTGCGTGCCGGCCGGCTCCTGCTCGAGGCGAAAGTGAGACGCTTCACCCCGCGCTGGGTTGCAGTGGTTGGAGTCGGAGCTTATCGCACAGCATTCGACCGTCCTCGCGCAGGTCTTCGACTGCAGGCGGAGGACATCGAGGGCAGCAGGCTCTGGGTGCTTCCCAACCCCAGCGGGTTAAATGCCAACCATCAGCTCGGCGATCTAGTGCACGAGTTCCGCTTGTTGCGCCGTGCAGCCGAGAAGGGGAGCCGTCCGGCGAAGCGTGGCCGGTCGGGCCGAGGCTCGAATACTCAGCGGTGAAACGGCAACGCTGCCTGTCCGCCTTCGCCGTGGCGTGCTGTCTGCTGGGGTGCCGGGAGGAGCGTCGAACCTCGACGACAGCTGACATCGTCTCGCCCGAAGAACACGCAGTTCTGGCCGGGAGCTTCGTCTCCGGTGACACGTCTGACCTGGCTGATTTGCTGGATAACCAGCTGGTGGTGCAGCCTCCGCCGCCGGATACCGCACTCGGAGGAGCGCCTGCGAGGCGGTACTTGCTGGGACTGGCAGCAAACACCAGCGTTGTGGAGTCACAGTTCCATCCCGAAGTTATTCGCCCGGAAGGATCGTTTGCCTACGAGCAAGGACTCTGGGAGTTGGACACCGGGAGGGACCGGCTGGTAAGCCGCTACGTGCTACGATGGCGCAGGAGTCCGGCTGGGTGGCGGGTCGTGCTCTGGCGCTGGGGCCCGTTCCGGTAAATAGCTGCTTGTTCAGGGGAATCATGGCTATCTCGGTAGCAGTACGGGAGCAGTTGAGCAGACTCCTGGAATGGAACGAGGCTCATATGAGCTTCGATGCCGCGGTGCGGGACTTCCCGGATTCATTGCGAGGTGTCCAGCCGGAGGGCCTGCCGTATTCCCCCTGGCAGCTACTCGAGCATCTCCGCATCACGCAGCACGACATCCTCGAATTCTGCATCAACCCAGACTACGTCGAGCCTCGCTGGCCCGACGACTACTGGCCGGAAGAACCGGCGCCAGTCAGTCGCTCCGCCTGGGACACCAGCATCGAGCAGTTCGTCCGCGACCGAGCCGCTCTGCAGCGCTTGAGCCTCGATCGACGGATCGATCTGGAATCGAAGATTCCACATGGTCAGGGACAGACCTACCTCCGAGAGCTGCTGCTCGCCGCTGATCATGCTGCCTACCATCTAGGGGAGCTGATCGTAGTGCGACGGCTGCTGGGCGCCTGGCCGCCGTCTTCCGGTAAGTAGTCGTGTAAGTGGAGAGCACAATGCTGGCAGAAGAACTTGAGGGAGTGCTGATGTTTCTTCGAGCGGCGGAGCGGCTCAAGATAGTATCCAGGAGCGCCTGGACCTCGGATGGGCAGCCCGAGAGCGTGGCGGAGCACAGCTGGAGGCTCTGTCTCATGGCAATGCTCCTGTATGGCCAGGCACCCGATGTCGACCTCCTTCGGCTGCTCAAGATGTGTGTGATTCACGATCTGGGTGAAGCACTCGGCGGAGATGTGCCGGCACCGGCCCAGAGCGAGGTCCCCGGCAAGGCGGCTCAGGAGCGCTCCGATCTGATTCAACTCCTGGAGCCGCTGTCGCCGGCGCTCCGGCGAGAAATTCTCGAGCTGTGGGACGCGTACGAGGCGGCACAAACGCGCGAGGCGATTCTGGCCAAGGGCCTGGACAAGCTGGAGACGATCCTTCAGCACAACCAGGGGAGAAACCCGGACGATTTCGACTACCGCTACAATCTCTCGTACGGCCAGCGGTTCACTGCCAAAGACCCGCTGCTCGCGACAATCCGGTCCAGGCTCGATCTTGAGACCGAGCGTCGAGCGAAAGAAGACCCCACTTCCGTGAAATAAAAACAGCCCCTCAGATGAGGGGCTGTGTGCTTGCGGACGCTCGGGACTACTGCTTCACCCAGGTCGGCCGCAGGTCACGGGTCACATCCACGATCAGCTGGCGCACAACTTCACCATACGCTTCCTCCTTATCGCGTAGCGCGATGGACGGAAGTCCGCCGGAGAGGTTGAGCCGTCCAACCGAGCCGTTTGCCACCGAGCTCGACCGCCAGAGCGTTCCACCGGTGCTGGTGGACAACAGCCGAACCGTGAGCTCAGCCGATACGCCGGCGCGCAGGTTGACGCCGGACGCATCGAGGTGTCCGCGCGGCTTCACTTTCGATACTTTGAGCGAGCCCACGAACACGGCGGGCACTCCCTTGTGTTTCCCAAGCGCCTGCGCGAGCGCCGCTCCATCTGCAGTGGCGGGCAATGCACGAACGGTACTGTCTGCCGGGCCGAGCTCCAACAACTCGATGCCGGACTGGTTCGCCAGCAGCGTCTCGGCGAAGTGCTGCGTCGCCAACGAGCTTATTCCGTCGTTCTCCTGGTCGGCAGCGAAGGCGACGATTGCAACGCGGCCGTACTGGGAAAGATCGAGTCGGGCGGGTACTTGAGAGTACTTGGAGGAGCAGGCTGCCAGCGCCAAGGACGCGCAAAGCGCGAGCGCGTGTTGCATTCGGACAGGCCGAACTGCACAGTTCCGGACCATTGTACGCCGTATCGGTTGGAGATACCGCTGCGGCGGGCAAGACACGCGCCATTTGTAGGGGTGTCTGCGGATACGTGGCGTGGCGAACTAGCGCTGGTGTGCCGATCTATTCGTGTGACCGGCAAGCGTTGCCGGTGCAGGTGCTTGCACCTCCACCAATGCCGCTCCCAGATGCACTGGCCAACGAAGCGTCATCGAATCGCCCTGCTTCGTGCGGTCGAACCCTCTCTCGGATTTGGCAACAGTCTCGATAGGAAAGGTCCAGATATCGGCTGCAGGTTCGGTGCTGACCTCCAGCGGCGACGCGAGTGACAGCTCAACGGAAAATCGATCACCCGGCTGTCCCACACGGGTATCCCACTCGTAGCTGACCGTGAGCGCACCGTCAGGGGAGAATGTGTAACGCTTGGTCAATCCCTCACTGGCGCATGTAACGACCACACCGTTCGCCGACTGCTGTACCTGGCAGATTAGGTGGGCCGAGCTCCAGGAGCGCGCAGCCCAGTAATCCCCCGACGCGTACTGCTGGAGTTCGAGCGTGCCGGACAGAATTCTCTCGACGAAGAGTGCCCTGTCATCGGCGTCCAGTGGCGGTCGCTGATCCAGCCGGAGACCCGCCTCAATATCATGGATGCTGGGAGTTCCTCCGTCACCACTGGATCCCTGGGATTGCTGCTCCAGAGCGGTGTCATGATAAGCCTCGCGGCGCCGGGTCAGCGTGTTGGCATAATTGATCTCGCTGGCAAACACGGTGTATTCCTCGAGAGCGCCTCCTCGCCATGGACTCACGATGGCGGAGAACTGATCGGAGTGGACCCAGACCTCATCGTGTCCGTCGCCATCGATATCCAGGACTTCCGCGGCAAGGTCCTCACCCTGCCGGAGCTCGCGCTCCGCTTGTGCCAGGTTTCGCCAGATCGCCTCCCGGAGATGGGGTAGGTAGAGTCCGCCGAACACGCCATGCCAGTAGGCGTCGTTGCACTGGGCCCGGCCGATAGCCCGGCGAGCCTCTGGCAAATCCTCTCGGGCTCGCACCAGTTGAGAGAGCGCCTGCATCTTCTTGTGCATCCGGTTGGATTCTGAATACTTCGCCAGAAAATTCCGCCAGTGGGCACCCCGAATGAGCGCACCCTCGGGACCGGCAATCCGCGATTCCCCGAGCTGGCGTTCCAGACGGATCAGACGCAGCGCCGCATCCGGGGGGAGCGACCAGCCTTCCATCTCTCGATATGAGGCCGTCGGCAGATACGCGATGCCCCCGCTGGGCACGTGCTGGAGGGCATCGGCCAGGGTGCTGAGCTGGACTTCGCCCCCCTCGATCAAGACACCTATCGTTCGCATGAAGTTGTGCAGCCAGCCACGGTCGTACACCCAGTCCTTGGTGCCGGGCCAGCCACCGAACTTCTCACCATCGTCGGCCAGCACTGCCAGGCGATGACCGGCACCCCGCAGTTCGCGGAGGTAGGCGGCTGTTTCCTCCGGCGGCCGGAACGGAATTAGGTAGCGCAGCCGCTCATCGATCGGAAAGAGCGCAAGGCGCTTTCCATCGCTTTCAGTCCAGAACGGCGCGTGCAGCTGCTCGCTGGCAAAGCCGGACACCAGGAAGTGCCGGTCGTCCACTAGCGCGTAGCGCACACCTGCAGCTGCGAGGTCGGCCGCGATCTCCGGCTCCCACACCCTTTCAGTGAGCCACAGGCCGCGAGCGTCCACACCGAACCGCCGACGGATCGCCTCGTGCATCCACTGGATCTGCTCGACCCGGTCGATGCGAGGTAACGACGCCAGCACCGGCTCATAGAAACCGGCCAGGAGCAGCTCGATCTTCCTGTCGCTCACCAACCGCCCGAGCTGGTCGAGATAGCCTGGGTCGTGCTGCTCCAGCCATTCCAGCAGTGGGCCCGAGAGATGAAGAACGGCGGGGAGGAAGCCGCCAGCAGCGAGATGCTCCAGGATGGGGCGGTACACGTCTCGGACATGCTGTTCGAACACGTGATCGAAGTTGCCGACCGGCTGGTGCAGATGAAGACCGAAGACAAAGCGTATGGGGGCCACCGACTATCCCATCACCAGCGAGCGTGAGCCGCCCAGCGCAGCCGCTATGGCCGGCACCACGTTGGGGAACAGACGATCGCGCCGCTCCAATTCTTCTGCCCGGCGTTGCGCCTGCTCGAGCGCAGACTCTCCACCCGGGGCCAATGCCGCGATCAGCCCTTCGGCGTCGGCGCAATGCTGCTGGAACCGCCGCTCCGCATAGTCGGCGGCGGCACCGGTGGAAATGATGAATTGCCAGTCGGAGGACTGCGCCAGGAGCAATTCCCTCGCGGCCTGGGCCAGAACAGGCCGAGCTGCGGGAGACCCCACGGCGGTGGGTGCAGCATCCCAGAAGGCCTGCTCCAGCGGCCAGAGCCGCTCCCAGGTCCAGGCGGTATGCTCGCTCAGCCACATGCTACTGTCACCGTGGGCGCCCCATGACCCCCACGGAAGCCGGATACCGGCCCGGGTCGGATGCTCTCGCAGGTGGCGCGATCCCGTGGCGGGGTGGATCGCATCTCGCTGCCGGACCAGCGCGCGGTACATATCCCCAAGGAACTGCGGGCCTTCAAACCACCAGTGCCCGAAGAGCTCGGTATCAAAGGGTGCGACGATCACTCCCTCGCGGTTCTGCGACTGTCCCGAGGCAATGCTGGCGAGCAGGTGGGCGAAATGCTCCGCGTGCCCTCGGGCACGATCCGACGCGGCGGCCGGATCATAGGGCTGCTTGTTGCCGAGATCGACGGCAGGGCCGCTGACTCGCCACAGCTTGAGCCCACCGGGCCAGCGCATCTTGTGGAACTCGAGGTACCATTCGTCGCCGGGATAGCCTTCGAAGCGGCTCCACACCTGCATGGACGCACGCGGGTCCCGCACGTAGGCGACCACCGGTCCCCGGCCAACCCGGTAAGCCCGGTATGGGGATCGGAGCGGCTCGTCCGGAGCTGTTCTCCCAACCGGGGCGTGGACGATGGGATCCCCCGCAGGATCGCCCGAGAGACCGAGCGGCTTCCCGGCGGCAGCCAGATGAGCGTCGACGAAGAAGAACTGAAACCCGGCATCGGCCAGGTGCTCCTCGATGCCGCGGCGGACGCCGGTGCGCGGCGCGCTGGGCCAGGGTTCCCAAGGACCGCGAGGACGGTACGCACACTCGGGAAGCCAGCATCCCGCGGGTGACCGTCCAAAGATGCGGCGGTGCTCCGACACTCCAACTGCCAGTTGCAGCCGGATACTCTCGTCTCGCGCCAGCAGAGGGAGATAGCCGTGGGTGGCGGCGGAACCGATGATCTCCAGGTGCCCGGCCGATTCCAGCGCTCGAAAGGCGCCAATCACATCCCCATTACTGCTGTGAAACAGATTCCTGAGACGAACCAGCCGCTCACGCCAGAACCCCACGATCGGCAGAAGATGCGTGTCCCCAGTCTCCGCGAGCGAGGCCGGCGCCGCATCGCACGCCTCGATCCGCTGCTTGAAGAACCCTTCCATCTCTGCAGAGAATGCGGGATCGGTCAGCTGATTAGCGAGAACGGGGGTGAAGCCGATTGTTACGGGCGCCGGAATACCGTCGGCGGCAAGCCCCTGGAGCACTTCCAACAACGGAAGGTAGGTGTCGAGCGTAGCTTCGGAGAGCCAATCGCTCCCGTGAGGCCAGCGCCCGTGGTTCAGAACGTACGGAAGGTGACTATGCAGGGTAAAGATGAAGTCCATCGTGCGGCGGGTCACAGCACCGCCGACGAGCGCGCCACGGCTCGCTGGTACACGTCGAGGTATGTCGCGACGGAACGCTCCCAGCTGAAGTCACGAGCCATCCCTTGCCGCATGATGGTCTCCCACTGTGTGGGATGCTGAAAGCATTCCAGCGCACGGAAGGCAGCCTCCTGAAACGCCTCTGGCGTGTAGGGATCGAAGGCAAACCCGGTCACCCCGTCTTCTACGGTGTCGGCAAGTCCACCGACGTGGCGCACGATAGGTGGTGAACCGTAGCGTTGCGCCCGCATCTGAGTGAGCCCGCAGGGCTCGTAAAGAGAGGGCATCAGGAAGAGATCGGCCCCTGCCATCAAGCGGTGCTCCAGCCGGTCGGTGAAGTCGAGCTGTACCCCGACCCGATCCGGAGCCGATGTCGCCAGCTCCACCAGTGCTGTCTCGTATCTCGGCTCTCCGCTGCCGAGAAAGACGAACTGCGCATCCATGCCAAGCAAATCACCGCTCTGGAGGATGAGATCGAGCCCCTTCTGAGTAACCATCCGGCCCGTCATGCCGAAAAGGGGGACCTTGCGTCGTTGAGGAAGGCCAAACGAGCGCTGCAATGCCGCCTTGCACCGGCGCTTTCCGTCGAGATCCTGGGCCGAGTACTGCGCTGTGATCTGCCGGTCGATGGCGGGATCCCAGGCGCGCTGATCGATACCGTTCAACACACCCACCAGCCGATCGGCCAGCCAGATGAATACCTCGTGCAGACCGAAGCCACCTCCGGGAGTGCGAAGCTCCTCTGCTTGCGTCGGACTTACGGTAGTCACGAAGTCGGCAAAGGCCAAGCCACCCTTCAAGAAATTCACCTTGCCATACCATTCGAGCTGCCGCCAGTTATAGAGCTCCCACGGAAGACCAATCTCGGTCATGACATCGGGAGCGAAGTGGCCCTGATACCCCGGATTGTGAACCGAGAGCACACCAGTGACGTCGCCTGGATAGCGACTGCCGAAAAGCGCGCGCAGGTACACCAGTGCGAGCGCGGTGTGCCAGTCGTGCGCAT
>DATADG010000084.1:0-6127 GCA_036258655.1 Gemmatimonadales bacterium
TGCGCGACGATTCGCGCAGTCGACCTGCATGCGGATCTCCTGCGCGCATCCATCGCCTCAGCGGCCAACGATCACCGGCTCGGCGCCAACGAAGCGCCGCCCGCCATCATTTCGATCTTTCTGGGCAACATGCTCTGCGACATCCTGGAGCAGGTCGAGGCCGGACTTCCCAAGCGCACCATAAAAGGCGGGATCCTCGATCTCGGCGCCAAGACGCTCCCCATGCTGCCACGACATTCGGGGGACCGCAACCGCACCTCGCCGTTCGCCTTCACCGGGAACAAGTTCGAGTTCCGCGCGGTGGGGTCGAGCGCCAGCATCGCGTGGCCTAATACCGTATTGAACACGATTGTGGCTGAGTCGCTGGACTATGTGGCGACCGAGCTGGAGAAGTCCATCGGCAGCAGGCCGACCGAAGCCAAGCTTCAGCTCGCGGTGGTCAGTGTGCTAAAGCCGCTGATTCACCACCACAAGCGGGTCATCTTCGACGGCGACAACTACTCAGAGGAGTGGCATGCCGAAGCTGCTCGCAGGGGCCTCCCGAACCTGAAGGATTCCGTGGAGGCGTTCGCCGTCCTGCGAGAAAAGAAAAATGCCGAGCTGTTTAAGAAGTACGGTGTGCTAAGCCAGGCCGAGCTCGAGTCCCGGACTCACATTGCCATCGAGAAGTACGTCAAGCAGCTCGGCATCGAGGCGGAGACGATGGTCTCCATGGCGCGGAACCAGATCCTGCCTACGGCGCTCCAGCATCAGCAGCGGATGGCGGGTGCCGTGGCAGCGACGAAGGCAGCCGGCGTGGAGTGCGCCGACACCACGGAGGCGTTGAAGGGCTTCGTGGACCTGGTCTCCAAGCTGCGCACCGCGACCAGCGCTGTCGAACGCGCCGCCGCGCATCACGACGCCGATCCCATGCGGCATGCTGGCCAGATCAGCCGCGAGCTCAAGCCGGCAATGGCCGAGCTCCGCGAGGTGGTGGATATGCTGGAGACGCTGGTAGCCGCGGATCTCTGGCCGCTGCCGACGTATAGGGATTTGTTGTTTTTGAAGTAGGGCGGTTCGTTACTATCTATGTGCTATTGGCTGGGATGTCGTTGCTTCAAGTCTCGTTAATGACAGCGGAGTTTCTGAAATCAACGTAGCCCATAGCGAATAGCCATAGCCCATTTCACAACGGCCACCCAGCACACTTCTTCTTGAGGAGAAGGAACAACTCGGAGGGAAGCGTCGATGGGGTGAGCGTCCCGGCCATGGCTTGGAACGCTTCACATTCGGCGGCGGAGGCATCGGGGTCGAAGCACACCGCCAGTGCTTCTACCAACGGAGGGCGATCGGGGCGGTGAATGGCGTCGAGCCAGGGGTGCGCTCCGGTGACCTGCCGGCACGTCAGCCTCACCCGCACGGCACCGTCCAGCCAGCAGGGGCCCTCGGCGAGCGATGCCAGCAGCGGCTGGCTCAAGAGCAGGCTCTCCCCAGCCGGTGTGACCGCCCCAAACCGCAATTTGCCTCGCTCATTCCGACGGTGCAGTACCACGCCCCAGGCAAAGGCCGGCCGTTCCTGCCGATACCATTCGAGCACCCGAACCAGCTGCTCGCGTAACGCATCGACTACCAGAGGAGATGGCATGGTTCCGACCAACGGAAAGGGGTACCCGCACCGGCGGAGGCCGTGCGGTGCGTTCAGTCCTATGCAGAATGTGGGCCATTTTGAACGTCGGAAGGGTCGGGAAGGGTGGGGAAAGACGGGAAGACCCGGGGAGGTTGATGGATACGCCTTCTGTCCTTCCCGTCCTTCCCGCCCTTAGAGTACATTCGCGGGGCAGATGAGCACCCATCGCTATCCCGACTCGCACGTCTTCTATCGCAAGCTGACGCGCAACTACCCGCGCATCGTGCGGGCCGAAGGCTGCTACGTGTACGACGACCAGGGGCGGCGATACCTCGATGGCAGCGGTGGGGCTTACGTAGTAAACATCGGGCACGGTGTCAGCGAAATTACGGATGCCCTGGCATGTCAGGCGTCCACCCTGGCCTATGTCACCGGTACGGCGTTCACCCACGACGCTGTGGAGGAGTTTGCGGGTGAGCTGGCGCAGCTCTGCCCGGGGGACCTCGAGCTGGTGTACCCACTGGCCAGCGGGTCCGAGGCGGTGGAGGCCGCACTGAAAATTGCCCGGCAATATTGGGTTGAATCCGGCCGGCCGGGGAAGCACAAGGTGCTCGCGTTTGCCCCCTCATACCATGGCAACACCCTGCTCGCACTTTCAACCTCTTGGCGAGAGCCGTACCGCACCTACCTGCGTGAGTGGCTGGTTGACGTCGTCCGGGTCCCTGCCGTGTATCCGTACCGCTGCCCCTGCCATGGAACGCCGCCCCTGTGTCCGGTGTGCAGCGGCGATGCAGTTGAATCTGCAATCCTGCGCGAGGGACCGGACAGCATTGCGGCGCTTATCGCCGAGCCGGTGGGCGGTTCCTCCACCGGAGCGTCAGTGCCACCGCCGGATTACTGGTCCAGACTGCGCGTGATGTGCGATCGCTACGGTATTCTCTTCATCGCGGACGAGATACTCACCGGCGCGGGCAGGACGGGAACCTGGTCGGCTCTCGAGCCATTCGGAGTGGTGCCGGATCTGATGGTCATGGGCAAAGGACTTGCTGGCGGGTACGTTCCACTCTCGGCCGTGATTGCTCCGCGGCGGCTGGTGGACGTGCTGGCGCAGGGGTCGGGTACTGTGCTTCATGCGCAGACTTTCTCCCATCATGCCACCCTCTGCGCCGCCGGTACTGCTACAATCAAGTACCTTCGGCGCCACCGGCTGATCGAGCGGTGCGCGGAGATGGGCCGGGTGCTGCATGCGCGATTGCAGGCGCTATCAGCGTGCCCAGGGGTGGGTGATGTGCGCGGGCGAGGGCTTCTGGCGGGCATCGAGTTCGTAGCCGACAAGGAGAGCAGGCGACCGTTTCCACGGGATCTGCGATTCGCCGAGGTGTTTACCAACGTGGCGCTCGAGCTTGGGCTGATCACCTGGGCCAATTGGGGACAGCTGGAGGATGGCACCGGTGATCTCGCGATGCTCGCGCCTCCTTTTACCATCAGTGAAACACAGTTGGACGACATGATCACCATCCTGATCCAGGCTGCGGAGCGCACCGCCGAACAGATAGAGGTGCGCGCATGACGGCCGCACCCAAAATCACTTACACGTCGGCGAGCGGTAATCTGGAGGAGTTTCACCGCCAGTTCGATGCGGCGCTGAGTCGCATTCGCGGTCAGTCCGGACAATACCACGCATTCCATGTCGACGGTTTGCCCGTGGAGAATGCCGAAAATCCATTGCTCGACCGATCGCCCATCGACACGTCGCTGGTGCTCGGACGATTCAGCGCCGCCCGACGAGAGGATGTCGGTGCGGCCGTCGAGGCCGCACGCCGGGCGCAGCGCGCGTGGGGCAGACTTCAGTGGCGGGATCGCGTCGCCATTCTGCGGCGCGCAGCATCACTGATCCGAGAGCGCAAGTACGAGCTGGCGGCGCTGATGAGTCTTGAAGTCGGCAAGAGCCGGCTCGAGGCGATGGGGGATGCGGAGGAGTCGGCCGACCTGATCGACTACTACTGTCAGCAGGTCGAAGACGCCGAGGGGTTCGTGCGTTCGATGGCGCGCATCACACCGGTGGAGCGCAACACCGACGTCCTCCGGCCCTACGGCGTGTTTGCCTGCATCGCTCCCTTCAATTTTCCGTTGGCACTGTCGGCCGGGATGTCTTCTGCCGCTCTGGTTGGCGGGAACGCGGTGGTGTATAAGCCGGCAGAAGATACTCCCTGGACGGGCCTCGAGCTTTATCACGTGTATCGCGACGCGGGTGTCCCGCCCGGGGTGTTCAACCTCCTCATCGGGCGCCGGGAGGAGATTGGAGATCCGCTGTGGCAACACCCGGGTGTCGACGGTGTGGTCTTCACCGGGTCCAAGCAGGTCGGCATGCGAATCCACGCGGGACTGAGCCGCTCCTGGATCAAGCCGTGTCTGCTGGAGCTGGGCGGCAAGAACGCCGCGGTTGTGCTCCGGAGCGCAGATCTCGATGCCGCCGCTGAGGGTGTCATGCGGTCCGCATTCAGTCTGCAGAACCAGAAGTGCAGCGCGACTTCCCGGGTATACGTGCAGCGCGAGGTGTTCTCTCCTTTTCTCGATCGTCTGATCGAGAAGACGCGCGCAATGAGGATGGGCGATCCCTCGGAGCGAGACGTGTTCTTTGGCCCGGTAATCAACCAGCGCTCGGTTGAGCGTTTCCAGCGCGCCGTGGCCCAAGCCCGGGAGGAGGGCACGATCCTTCTCGGAGGGGACCGCCTCACGGGTGAGGTCTTCGACCGGGGGTACTTCGTTGCACCGACCCTCGCCCGGCTGCCCCTGGAGAGCACGCTATATCAGGAAGAGCTGTTCGTCCCCTTCGTCGCAATCGGCGAAGTGGCGGATCTGGATCAGGCCATCAGTGAGTCCAATCGGGTGGAGTATGGACTGACGGCCGGAATCTTCTCCCGCGATCCGGCGGAGATCGCCCGCTTCTTCGATGACATCGAGGCGGGGGTGTGCTACGCCAACAAGCGCACCGGGGCAACCACTGGCGCCTGGCCCGGGGCTCAGCCTTTTTGCGGTTGGAAAGGCTCAGGGTCGACCGGCAAGGGCGGTTGCGGGCCGTACTATGTCGCGCAGTTCATGCGGGAGCAGAGCCGGACAGTGATCGAAGGATGACGACGACCATGCCTCCCCGCGACTATCCCAGGATCCTGGTCCCTCCTCCTGGCCCGAAGGCCCAGGCCGTGGTGGCTCGAGATTCCGAATGGACCTCGACCTGCTACATCAAGGAGTATCCGCTGGTTGTGTCCCGCGGCAGCGGCGTGATGGTGGAAGATGTCGACGGTAACCGATATCTCGACTTCATGGCTGGTATCGCGGTGTCCTCGACCGGCTACGGCCACCCGCAAGTGATCACAGCCGTCAAGCAGGCAGCAGATCGTTTCCTACATATCTGCGGGTCGGATTTCTACTACGAAGGGATGGCGGCCCTTTGTGAGCGACTGGCCAGGCTGGCTCCGGGAAGCTCCAAGAAAAGGGTGTTCCTCACCAACTCGGGCACCGAAGCGACTGAGGCCGCCATCAAGCTCGCGCGTCACTCCACCCGTCGGACCGCAATCATCGCATTTCGTGGAGCATTCCACGGCCGAACGACAGGCGCCGTGAGCCTGACATCCAGCAAGGCGCGGCAGCACGCGGGATTTGGTCCCCTGCTTCCCGACGTGCACCATGTTCCCTTTGCTTACCGCTACCGGTGTCAGTTCTGTGCCGACGAGTCCGCCTGCAATCGGGGCTGTATCGACGTCATCGAGCAGGATCTCTTCGCCCGGCACCTCGATCCTCATGACGTCGCAGCCATCTTCATCGAGCCAATTCAGGGTGAGGGTGGCTACATCGTCCCTCCGCCGGGGTATCTCGCCGACCTGAGGGCGCTGTGCGACCGCTATGGCATCCTCCTGGTAGCCGACGAGGTTCAGTCCGGTGTCGGACGTACCGGCAGGATGTTCGCGTGCGAGCATGAAGGGGTGGAGCCAGACATCCTGCTCACCGCCAAGGGACTCGGGTCCGGCATGCCAATCGGCGCCATGGTGGCCAAGGAGTCCATCACGACCTGGGAGACCGGATCGCACGGATCCACGTTCGGCGGCAATCCGGTGTGCTGCGCGGCCGCCCTCGCCACACTCGATCTGGTGGAGAACGGACTCATGGCCAATGCGGCTCGGTTGGGGGAGCGGCTGCTCGCTGGCGCCTGCAAGCTGATGACCAACCACCCGTGCATCGGTGACGTGCGGGGGCGCGGTCTGATGGTGGGCCTGGAGCTGGTCAAAGACAGAGGCACGCGCGAACCCGCCCCCGAGCTGGTGCACGAGCTGGTCCAGCAGGCATTTCGCCGTGGGCTTCTGCTGCTCGGTGCGGGGAAGAGCTCGCTGCGACTGGCACCCCCCCTCGTCATCGATGAACAGGATCTGGACCTGGCCGTCGGCATGATCGACGGCCTGCTTGGCGAGCTCGCTTGAGCCTTCCCGGCAAGGTCGTCACCATGCGCGATGCGGTGGCGCAGCA
>DATADG010000085.1:0-8048 GCA_036258655.1 Gemmatimonadales bacterium
CCGGAGTGCTGATGACCAGGTCGGACAGATCGGAAACGTCGGAGAGGACTGAGAGCCTGGACAAGTCGGAGACGTAAGGCGCAGCGGATTTGAGGTACAATCGTGGGACGTTTTCCGCTCACAGCTTCTCCGCCCTCCGTCTTCTCCGCCTTCTCCGTCCTACTCTACGACGATCTCCCGGTAGCTCTCTCTATTCCAGGTCGGCCTCAATGTCGCGTTGGCGATGTCCTGGCCCAGGTAAAACAGCAACTTGAGGAGGCGCGATTCCTTCTCGGCATTGACCTTGTCGGGTGAGTCGGTCACCTCGTGGTAGTCTTCGTGAACTCCGTTGAAGAAGAACAGGATCGGCACGCCTCTACGGGCAAAGTTGTAGTGGTCCGACCGATAGTAAAACCGCTCATCGGGCCAGCGGTCGTTGATTGCAGTGATACCGAGCTCCGGGTGCGCCGAGTTGACCCGGTCGAGCGTGGCCCCGAGACTCGAATGTTCCTTGCCGATCGCGACGATGGTGTCGGGCCAGTTTCGTGATATCATGTCGAGGTTGATGTTCGCCACGATGTTGCCGATCGGGACCGGTGGATTGGCGGTGAAGTAGTTGCTGCCCCACAGTCCCTTTTCTTCGCCGCTCACCGTGAGAAACAGGAGTGACCTTCGAGGCCGTGCTCCCGGCCGACTGAATGCCTGTGCCAGCTCGATGACCCCGGCCGTACCCGATGCGTCGTCGTCCGCACCATTGTTGATGCTGTCAGGGCGGCCTGGTGTAATACCGATGTGATCCATGTGCGCCGAGTAGACGACGTATTCGTTCTTGAGTGTCGGATCTGTGCCCTCCAGAAGGCCCACCGTATTCGGAGCCGACAGCGAGGACAGTATGGTATGGCTCACGTTGATAGTGACCTTCGAGCCATCCAACTGCCGAATCCCAGGCTCCGTCGACCGATCTACCCGGTCCAGATCCACCTCCGCTGCCGCCAGCGAGCGTTCAAGAGCAGCCGCCCGGACCTGGAGGACAACCGGACCGTGCTCCGCTCCGTGCAGTACTACCCGCTCCGGCGCGCGGGATGGGATCGTCTGCAGAAAGTTCACCGCAGCGGCGTCGCTCAAGGTGACGAGCGCCGAGCTGCCACCTAGATACAGCACCCGGAGAGTTTCGTGCACGCGATCCGGATTGGCGTTGCGGGGAGGCAGGTAGAAAACCACTCTGCCTCCGAAGTTCAGCTCTCCCTTTGAACGTAGGGTGTGATAACCGGACACCAGGACGGCTGGCGCTCGGATAGTCTCTCGCGGAATCGGGCCTCCCTCATAGCGCGCGGAGGTTCTGAACCCCGCAGAATCGATCGCCCCATCCACTGAGAGGATGACATGCGAGCGCTCGAGGTCAATACGCTGCCGCGCCACTGTGTAGTGTTGCAGCCATGACCCCTGGTCACCTCTCGGCTGGAGCCCGGAGGCGCGGAATTGTTCGGCCACGTAGCGCGCTGTGAGGTCGAGGCCTCGGCTTGGTGTGTCGCGCCCCATCATCGAATCGTGGGCAATAATCCAGATATGTCGTGCCACGTCCCGGGCAGTGATCGTTGCCGCCGCCCTGCTGAGTGGTGCGCTGGTCTGGGCGTCGACCAGGGGAGCCTGAGCGGCCAAGGTAACACCGAGAAACACCACATTTCGCATGCAGATCTCAGAAGAAAAATTATTTGAGTCAGTTCCGCTCGACGATCTGCTGGTAGCTCTCGCTATTCCAGCGGGGGCGAGCTGTCTGGTTTGCTACCTCTGCCCCGAGATGAAACAACAGGCGCACCAGCCTGCTCTCCTTCTCTCCATCGATCCGTTGCGGCTCGTCGCTGGGCAGGTGATAGTCGGGGTGCGTGCCACTGGTGAAGAAGAGAATCGGCACTCCCCTGCGGGCAAAGTTGTAGTGGTCGGACCGATAGAAGATGCGCTCCTCGGGCCAGCGATCCGGGATCGGTGTCATGTGAAGATCGGAGTGAGCCGAAACAACCTGTTCCAGAATCCTCCCCAGATCTGAGAATTCAGGGCCTACCGCGATGACCGAGTCGCGCCAGTTCCGCCCAATGAGATCCATATTGATGTTGGCGACGATGTTCCGCAGCGGAACGGTGGGATGCTCGGTAAAGTGCGCGCTTCCGACGAGCCCGGGCTCCTCCGCGCTGGGGGCGAAGAACAGCAGGGACCGCCTCGGGCGAACCCCCGGTTGGCTGAATGCCTGGGCTAACTCTAGCAACCCGGCGACACCCGAGGCGTTGTCATCCGCGCCGTTGTTGACGCTGTCCGGCTGGCCCGGACTCACCCCGATGTGATCGATGTGCGCGGAGTAGGCCACATACTGATCACGCAGCTTCGGGTCGGTTCCCTCCAGAATTCCGAGAACGTTGGGCAGCTGAGCCCGGCTCAATACGGATCGCCGCAGGTCTACAACCGCCGTAAGCTCGGGGATCGGTTGGTGTATACCCATGGTGTCTCGCCGGAGCTGATCGGGATCGATGCCGGCCCCGCGGAGAACCGGACCCAGCGTGCCCTCATGAAGCTCGATGATAGGCGCGAGAGCGTTGGTGTCCGAATCCCGAGTCAACCTCGGCGTCAGGGAGCTCGCCAGCCGGTCGACGAACGAAATTGAGTCTCGGTTGGAGAGCAGTAGTACAGCCTTCGGTCCTGCCGCCGCGATCCGATAGATCTGGTCGCCGAGGGACGGCGGCAGTGGCCGGCTGTAGTCGAGCACCAGCAGCACCGCACGATCGTGAAGCTGTTCTTTTTTGGGAGTGTCCGGCCCCGAAAGGAGCAGGATTTCGCCGCGGACCGGTGCATCCGTTATCGATCCATCTACATAGCGGGCCTGGATTCCGACCCGCGCGACTGAACGCCGTCGTCCCCCGACCAGCGTCACGGTGGAGCGGGCCGTGTCGATGGTCCACCGGCTGAGTCCAAATCGCTGCACGTACCCGCCAGCATCACCAGCGGGTCGGAGCCCGGCCTGCCGGAACTCGTTCACCACGTACCCGGCGGTCAGCTCCAGACCCCGGCTCGGATTATCCCGTCCCATCATCGAGTCCGCCGCGATGATTGAGACCTGCCGCATGATATCCGCGGCAGTGATGGTCTCCGCGGCCCGGCGCATCGGCCCTGCCGTCTGGGCCGCGAGCAGCGTTGGAGCCAGCAGGATGGCATACGGCAGGAGGTTCATTCGTGCATCTCTGATCTGTGAGACCCGCGGAAGCCGACGGCGAGCAGACCTGAATTCAAGCTACGCTCACAATGAAATCATAGTTTCAAGCTGCAGGAAGGCGTCACGCAGTGTTTGACTTCACCCGCTGGAGGCGGATACGTTGCCCCTTCTCATGCAGCGCGTTGAACAACCCGCCCGCGACCGTTTGGACCTGCTCGATCCTCTCGAAGTCTCGAAGCTGGGTGGTCTCGAGATCGTCACTCAAGGCATCGTCGAAGGCTTCCTCAGCGGACTCCACCGGTCGCCTCGCCGCGGCTTTTCCGTCGAGTTCGCCGAACACCGGATGTATCAGCCGGGTGACGAGCTGCGCTACGTGGATTGGAAGATCCTGGGCCGGAACGATCGGCTGTATGTGAAGCAGTTCGAGGAGGAGACCAATCTACGGGCCATGATCGTCTGCGATACCAGCCGCAGCATGGCTTGGTCCGGCTCACCTGGGACCGTCCTTCCCAAGCTGGCCTACACCCAGCGACTTATTGCGGCGCTGTCGCTGGTATTGATCCGCCAGCGAGATGCCACCGGGCTAATCACCTTTGATGACGACATCAGGATCGTGATCCCGCCTCGCGCCCGGCTTACCCACTGGCGGCAGCTGCTGCACGTTCTCAGTGGGGTGCAAGCAGGCCGGGGCACGGCTGCCGAGCCTGCGCTGCGCCGGGTCGTCGGACAACTGCGCCGGCGGGGTCTGGTGGTGTTCGTGTCGGACCTGCTCCTGGATCGCACTCTGGCACTGAAGGCACTGCGATTTCTCCGACATCGTGGCCACCAGGTGCTGGTGTTGCACATCATGGATCCTGCCGAGGTGAGCCTTGGAGGTCCTCACGAGGCTCGATTCGAGGATCCCGAGACGCATGCTGCTGTCGTCCTCCGGCCGCGCGATTGGGCAGGCGCCTACCGGGAGACCATCCGGGCGGTGGTCAGTGAGTGGCGATTGTCGTGCCGGCGCCACGGCATCACCTATCATCAAGTCACCACTGACACACCGTTCGGGGTGATTCTTCGACAGGCGCTGACACCACCATCCCGGCCGGCATGATCGGTTTCCTCCACCCGTGGGTGCTTGCCGGACTGGCAGCCGCGGCGATTCCCATTCTCCTCCATCTGCTGGCTCGTCGCGAGCCACCCACGGTCGTCTTCCCGGCAGTCCGCTACCTGGTTTCCACGACTCGGGAACATCAGCGCCGCCTCAAGCTTCAGAACTGGCTGCTCTTATTCTTGCGCACCCTGCTCATCGTACTGGTGGTGCTGGCGGCCGCCGGCCCATCGGTTCCGATCAGCGGAGTGCCTGGGCATGCTCCGAGTGCTCTGGCGTTGATCGTCGACAACTCACCGAGCAGCGGCGCCGTGGTGAACGGCACCCCGCAGCTCCGGCAGCTCGTTGCTTCCGCCAGGCAGGTGCTCGCGCGTTCCACTGTGCAGGATGCTCTGTGGCTGATCACCGCGGATGGCATTCCCCGCCGTGGAGATCGCGCTTCACTCGGTGAGGTATTGAACGGGCTGGGAACCGCTCCGCAGCGGCTGGAGCTGGGCAGTGCAATCGAGCTTGCGAACGAGGTCCTTGCTCCCGAGCCCCGTCCTGGCGAGATCATTCTTCTCACCGACCTTCAGGCCAGCGCACTCTCCGAGGCTCAGCCCGGCGCGCCGTTGATAGTAGGCCGACCGAGCCTGCCGCCTCCGGCAAATGCCGGCATCGGCTCACTCGACCCCGGCACTCAGCCGTGGTCGTCGGACGGCGGTCGGGTAACGGCCACCCTGGTCGGCGACTCCGGGACTCAAGTTCCAGTAAGCGTCAGACTGGGCAACCGGCCAGCTCGTCAAGCTCTGGGCAGAGTCGGTGGGGTGGTCAGCGTCAATGTGCCCGCACCAACCATCGGCTGGTGGACGCTTTCGGCGGAGCTGGATCCGGATGAGCTTCGGCTGGATGACCGCCGCAGCGCAGCGGTACGGATCGCTCCCGTGGCTCGCGTCAACTGGGACACCACGAGCCGATACCTCGCAACTGCGAGTGAAGTGCTCGCCTCGAACAGCCGTGTCGCGCGCGGCCAGGATGTAAGTCTCGGCAGGCTGGGTCCACGCGTGTCTGTGGTCCAACCACCCAAGGACCCGGCCGAGGTGGGTGCGCTCAATCGCGCGCTGGCTGCCCGGGGCATTGGCTGGAGCTACGGCGCGCTCAGTACTCAACCTGCAACCACAGATAGTGGAGAGGTCCTGGGTCGTCACCGGGTCTTCCGCCGGTACCAGCTTCAACCCTCGGGCAGTGGTCAGAGTGGTGTTCTCGCGACTGTGAACCGCTCTCCATGGATCGTGCGAGGCGGCGATGTGGTGCTGCTGGGCAGCCGGCTCGAACCAGAATGGACCGACCTGCCTGTGTCGGCCGGGTTCATGCCTTTCATGGACCTCCTCCTAAACCGTCTCGCCAGAGGCGAACTGGCCTTGGAACAGGGCACGGCGGGCGCTCCGGTCCGGCTGCCGGACAGGGTGACGCAGGTGCGCCAGGGAGAGCAGAGCTGGCGAGCGGAAGGTGGCAGCTTGTTTCGCCCCACCGACCTCGGAGTCCATTTTCTCCTTGCTGGTCGCGATACGATCGGAGCCATCAGCGTCAATCCTGATCCGCGTGAGTCCCAGCTCGCGCGCGCGACCGATGCGCAGGTGCGCCGTCTCTGGCGTGGAGTACGAATCGTTCCCTTGGGGGAAGCGGGCGATGTGGCCTTCTCGTACGGCTCGCGCGGCGACCTTCGAGGTCCACTACTCTGGATGGCCTTGTTGGTCGGCATTCTCGAGGTGGGCTTTGCCAGTGGTTGGAGACGGCACGGGTGAGCCTCAAACCCATCCTCGACGCATTCGAGCGCACGCCTGCAGTGCAGGATCTGCCTCAGCGCCTGCCGGCTCGCAGAGCGGCGTTGCGCCTTGGCGGACTGCCGGGATCCAGCGGGGCGGTGCTCGCCGCCTGGCTGCTCCAGAGGTTTCCTCAGCGACTTATCACAATCGTGGCTCCGTCACCGGTGGATGCGGAGCGGTGGCTGACCGATCTGTCGCACCTCACCGATGCTCCGACCGCGCTGTATCCGCAGCGAGAGGCACTGGGAGAAGACGAGCCTCACTACGAGATCGCGGGTGAGCGCGCCGAGACGATTCAGGCATTACTAGAAGGCCGACTCCGCGTGCTGGTGACTACGGCGCGAGCAACTGCCGAACGGACGCTATTGCCGGCGGCATTGGCGAGGCTGCGTCTTGCGCTGGCGGTTGGTACACGTCGAGCCCCGGGAGAGGTGGCCCGCTCGCTCGAGGCCATGGGTTACCGCCGGGTTCCCACCGTGACTGAAGTGGCGGAATTCAGCATTCGGGGCGGCATCCTCGATGTCTACGGATTCGGCATGGCCGCCCCGGCTCGGCTGGAGTGGTGGGGGGACGATATCAGCTCGATGCGGGAGTTCGATCTGACCACGCAGCGGTCGCTGGGGGAATTGAACGCTATCACCGTGCTGCCGGTGAGTACCCAGGCGGTGAGAGAAGAGGCGGATGAGGGATCAGCCGGTCAGCCGGTCGTTCAGCCGGTCGGTTGGCCGAACGAGCGGGTGGATAATCCCGCGGCGATCTCGATCCCAGGTCCTGTGCATTCCGACCCTCTGACTGCCAGGCCGGCCGATCGCCGAACGATTCTCGAGCTGCTTCCCCCAGACACAATCCTGATTCAGGAGGCGTCCGGAGCCGACCTCGACGAGGTATCCCGCGCCTGGAATGAAGCTGAGCATCATCTCGAAGTCGCACGGCGGCTGGGTGAAGACGTGCCCAGTCGCGATGCGATTTTCGCGCCCCCTGCGGAGTGGCGCGGCCGGATCGAAGAGTTTCCCCGACTGCTGCTCCGGGACGAGCAGGTGGACGTTCAGTTCGGCTTTTTTCCTCCGGATCGGATCGACCGAGATCTCAATCGGCTGCGGGGACTGCTCCGGGCCGGAACGCCCACCCTGATCCTCTGTGACAACGAGGGACAGCTCGAGCGAATGGAGGAGCTGCTCGATCCCTCCGTCCCGGGGCAGAGTCGCACCGCGGCACTCCAGGCCACTCTCGCTATCGGTGCTCTCGACGGCGGCTTTGTCATGCCGACGCTCCGGGTGCTGACCGATCACGAGATCTTCCGCCGAGCCCGTCGGCTGCGGCGTCCGCGCCGGTATCGCGAGGCAGCACCATCATCGGCAACCGGTGCTCTCACTATCGGCGATTACGTCGTTCACCTGGAACACGGGATCGGGATTTATCGGGGGATCGAGACGATCACGGCCGGCGAATCCACGCTCGAGGTGGCAGTCGTGGAGTATGAAGGTGGCGATCGGCTGAACGTGCCGCTCTATCGGCTGGATCAACTCGAGCGGTATCGGGCTGCGGGTGAGGACGGTGACCGCCCTCCGCCCCGGATACACCGCCTGGGTGGCACCACCTGGCAGCGGGTCAGGGAGAAGACTCGCCAGGCCATCAAGCAACTGGCCGCTGAGCTGCTCGAGCTGTATGCCCGGCGAACCGTCACCGCGGGTTACGCCTTTCCCCCCGATACCAAGTGGCAGCGTGAGCTCGAATCCAGCTTTCTCTACGAGGACACGCCGGATCAGCGGCGGGCTACGGAGGAGGTCAAGCGCGACATGGAACAGCCGCTCCCGATGGATCGGCTGCTGGTCGGCGATGTCGGATATGGGAAGACCGAGGTGGCGGTGCGGGCGGCGTTCAAGGCCGTGCAGGCCGGCAAGCAGGTTGCCGTCTTGGTACCCACAACCATTCTGGCCGAGCAGCACGGACGCACCTTCCTGGAGCGGCTGGC
>DATADG010000086.1:0-2131 GCA_036258655.1 Gemmatimonadales bacterium
CCAGGTTCCGGGGCTGAGCTTCCCGGCGCAGCTCATGATCTCACTTGGGGCCGGGATCTACGAGGAGCTTCTGTTCCGAGTTCTGCTCGTCTCCGGGCTGGCGCTCCTGGCGGTGCGGATCTTTCGTTGGTCGAGTACGGCTGCGAACGCGTTTGCCGTTCTCCTCGGTGCGCTGATCTTCTCGGCCTTTCACTACGTGGGAGCCTATGGTGATCCTTTTGCGCTGTCATCCTTCACCTTCCGGGCGGTGGCCGGACTGTTGTTCAGCGCGCTGTATGTCTTCCGCGGCTTTGGGATCACGGCATGGACCCATGCCCTGTATGACGTGTTTCTGTTGACCTAGAGGAAGACGTCACCTTCCCGTTTTTCCCGAGTTTCCGGTCTTTGCCAAATACACCGAGTCGAGTACCTGCTTGAAAATCGGAAGCGGCTGGGCCCCCTCCAGCAGTCCGCCCTCGATATAGAACGTGGGTGTGCTGGTGGCGCCGGTGCGGGCAGCTCCTTCGGCGTCAGCCTTGACGCTGTTCCTGGTCTCCGGCGATTGCAGGCAGGCGATTAGGGTCTTCTTGGCCAGTCCCGCCGAATCGGCCAGCGACACGAAAAACGGACCAGGCTCCTTCAGCGGCGCCCAGACCTCCTGATGCTCGAACAGCAGGTCGTGAACCTGCCAGAACCGGCCCTGCTGGCTGGCACAGAGGGCCAACTCCGCGGCGGCCGATGCATGGGCGTGGATACTGGTGAGCGGGTAGTTGATGAAGACCCAGCGGACCTTCCCCGGGCGAATGTAGTCTCGCTCCAGCTGAGGAAACGTTTCCTGGGCGAATTGCCGGCAGTAGGGACACTGAAAGTCCGACATCTCATACACGGTGACCGGCGCCTTGGCCGGTCCCTTGCTGCGGGCCTCGAGTGGCGCGGTCTGGTCTTGCGCGTGTAGCGGCACAACTGCCAGTCCCGAGAGGGCCGCGGTAGCCAGGCCGAAGAAAATCGTTCGTGGTGCTCGCATTGGTATCTCAGTAGCGGGGGCGTCGCCGACCCGTGCGGCTTGATAGCAAGATCGTATCGCCGTCCACCGGCACGTTCCAGTACCATTCGGCATTGGGATCGCTGGTGTCCCAGGCGTGTGCGTATAACCACCAGCGTCCCGGCCGCAAGGTGAAGTGAGCCCATCCCGCGTTGTCGGTGGTATCGGTGGATGCCTCTCGTCCGCGCGCGGTCGACAGCTCGTCGACAATGCTGTCCCATCCCCGATAGGTGCTATCTTGCCACTGGCGTATCGCCGCCCGCAGTGGCTCGCTCCGGCTCACGAAGTCGTTGCGAGCCTCATCCAGGGCGCGGCGAGCGCTGTTGGCTCGCGCTTCGGTGCGGCGCAACGAATCGGCCAGCTGCTGCCGCCGGGTCGAGAGCTCGCGATGGTCAGCAGTGCCAGCGGAGACAGTCTGCAACTTTTGGCTGAGGCCATCCAGGCTGTCTCGAAGCCTCGCAACGGTGTACGAGACGGCGGTGTAGCTGGTGAAAGGACCGCGAAATCGCGCAAACAACGTGTCCAGCGCCTCGGTGGAGGGACGCGGCATTCGAGCCCGTGCTTCGAGGCTGGCGAGGACACTGTCGCGATCATACGGCAGGGCGATGACGCCCACGCCTGCTGCCGGAGTCTCGATGGACTCGGCATTGGGAATGGAAACCCGCACCGCGACCCGACGGTCGCTCTCACATCCGGCCGCAGCGAGGACCGTGAGTCCAGCCAGAACGGTAAGGTGAAATGGGAGTGAACGGGCCAGCAGCAAGAAATCTTTGGCGCGGGGCACCAGCCAAAGCTACCGCCCTCCTGGTGGTGCTTCAACTGAGTGCGGCAGCTCTGCCCCATCTTGCGCCGGCCCAGGCCAGGGGCCTCGACACGCTGATTCCGGCGCGGCCAGTGGGATACGTGAACGACTTTGCTCGGTTGTTGCAGCCGGGTGAGACCGCGGGATTGGAGTCGCTCCTGCGACGCCTCAAAGCGGCGACAGGCGCAGAGCTGGTGGTGGTTACGCTGCCCAGCATCGGAGATCAGAGCGAGGCTGACGTAGCTCTGGCCATTGGGCGACGTTGGGGTATCGGGCCCAAGGCTGAAATCGGTGATCCTCGACGAAAT
>DATADG010000087.1:0-3527 GCA_036258655.1 Gemmatimonadales bacterium
GACGCTGCTCGCCCAGCTTGCGCTGGACGACTTCTGGTACACTAACCGCGAACGGAATCGCGACCGTTGGGCGCTTACTGTGGGCGCCGCCGGTCCGTTGGGAGCTTCGATGGCGTGGCGACTGCTCTATACCCAGGTCTCCAGCCTGGCGCTCAGGGCGTTCAATCCGGCCGACAATTTCACCGACGGCGGGGTCGGAATCGGGCGGAACTTCAGTGATCAGGATCAGCTCACGTTGACTGCTACTCTGCCGGTCCGATCCAGCTGGTTGCTCGCGCCCGAGGTCACCTATCTGCGCCAGGGAGAGGGCAGCATCAACGCTCCGTACCCGCCGCCGGACGAGACCGGAGCGCGCGACACTCCCGCGCTGTTCATCGGCGTCGTCGAGCGTACCTTGCGTCTCGGGCTCGGGATCAGCGGCCGTACTGGTCCTTTCGACCTGCTCGCCAGCGCCGGCTTCCATCACGTCTGGAACAGTGAGCACGTGTCAGGGCAGAGTGACAACCGGTTCGTAGGGCGCATTCAGGCCACGGTACGGATCGCGCGGGACGGAGTGCTTCAGTGAGGATCTCACCGCAACCGCTCCCCCGCGAACGCCTGCTCCAGCTACTGCAGCGGATGAAGAACTGCCGGGTCGTCGTCATCGGCGACATCATGCTGGACCGCTACCTCATCGGAGACACCGATCGGCTCTCACCCGAGGCCCCGGTCCCTGTGGTTACAGTGGCCGAGCGACATTCCGCCCTCGGTGGTGCAGCCAACGTTGCGGCCAATGTGGTCGCGATGGGCGCAACCTGCCTGCTGGTCGGCGCGGTGGGAGACGACGGCGACGGCGCCGCCGTCCGACAGGAGCTTGCGATGGGGCGGCTGAACGATCGGTTCGTGCTCACGGTGGCGGGGCGTCCAACGACGTCCAAGACACGGATCATCGCTCGCGGCCAGCAGATCGTCCGGATCGACGACGAGGTCGACACGCTCTTCGATCAGAAGGACGAGGCGCGGCTCGTGGCGGCTGCGCGCGAGGCTATAGCCGACGCCGACGCACTGCTCCTGGAGGACTACAACAAGGGAGCGCTCTCACCGGGTCTGATCCAGACCGCCATGGAAGCCGCCAAGCGGCGAGGCATCCCCGTAGTGGTCGATCCCAAGTACCGGCAATTTTTCGGCTACGCCGGCGCCACTGTCTTCAAGCCAAATCGGCGGGAGCTGGAGTCGGCGCTCGGCGCCTCGGTGGACCTGCAGAATGGGAATGCGCTCCCGCAGGTACTGACTCGACTGGAGGTCGATAATCTGCTGGTGACCCTAGGACCTGAAGGGATGGTCCTGGTTACAAAAGATGGCAGTCTCACGCAGATACCGAGCATTGCGCGGCAAATCTTCGACGTATCGGGGGCGGGCGATACCGTCACGGCCTGGCTCGGCACCGCCCTGGCTGCGGGCGCTACTGTGCACGAGGCGGCTCAGCTCGCGAACTATGCTGCCGGGGTTGAAGTGGGCAAACCTGGAGTGGCGACGGTGCTACCCGAGGAAGTCGTGGCAGTGCATGAAGAACGTTATGATCAGATTGGAAAGCTGAGGCGAGGCGGAGCCATCTAACCGCCGGTCGCTCAGGCCGGTTGGTTAAATCGCCTCAGGCTGCGGCGGATGCCGGTGCCAAAGCCCAGCCAGACTCGCCAGGTCTCCTTTACATCCTCGAGGTAGGTACCGAGACGCACTGCGGCCTCGGCGTATGGCGCGGCCAGCTCGACCGCACCCGATTCTTCCATCCTCATCCGGACTGCGGCTTCACAGTCCGCCAGGGCGACTTCCGCCAGGCGTTCCTTGTTCCACGATTTCGGAGCCCGGATACCGAGCCTGGTGAGGAACGTGAGCAGTTCCCTCCGGGTCCATCCTTTGATCCAGGTGCCCACGTCCCTCGCGGGAACCACCAGGCCGCTGTCGAGGATCAAACGGGAGGAGTCGGGCACGTCGAGTCCGCGCCGCCGGGTATCATAGCGGCAGACACTCGCAAGCGAGCGAGGCGCGTATGGATCCGCGACGATGTGCCGGAGCGCGTCGACTGCATGCGCCCTGGAGCCCAGCGGCAACGTCGCTATCGTGCTGAGCAGGCCCTGGAAGCTGCTGTCGTGGGGCGGTATGGGCGACCGTAGCGAGTCCGCCGAGAGTGGCGCCCAGCAGGCCCAGTAGTCCATTTCGCATGCCATCTGGGCGACAAAGGCATTGCGCCGTTCCAGCAGCTCATCGGCGCCCACCAGAACAAAACCGTGGGGCGCCATGGCAGCAGCCATGAAGTCCGCGGCTTCGCCCGCCATAATGAATCCGGAGAAGTTTTCGTGGGCAGCCAGGACGATGAGCGCGGTGCGGAGGTCGAGGTAGCCTTCTTCCGTTCCCAGATCGAGATGACGATCCAGCGGAGTGGCCATGACCGATGTCGCCAGCTCGAAGTACCGCCGGCGCACCTCGTCGCAGGTGCCCTCTACATCGGGGTCCGCGCGACGCACGCGCCAGAGATACTCACCCAGCGCGTCCACCTCGCCCCGCCGCACCCGTTCCTTTATCCAGGGCGAGAAGTCAATGCACGGGATGCAGCTTGACGGATTGTCGGTGCGGGAGAGGCACTTGTACTCGCGATGTCCCCGTCCAGCCGCGTAGCTCACCAAATCGCTTGAACCGGGATCTTCGAGCGTGAGCAACTCGCCCGAGACCCTGAAACCTTCATACCTCAAACCCAAACATCTCCTGTGAAGCCCGCTAGAATGTTTCGCCTGATGGTCAAGTCAGCAAGGGCTCCCGCCGTTTCCATTTTTCGAGTACCGCTCCCACCGTAGACCATTGGAACCCTGAAACGAGGGCCCGGAACCGCTCCTCGCAGCGCCCCAGGTTGATGTAGTGGCGGGCGCGGTTCACCAGGTCCAAGCCACGTACGCGCGGCTGACCGGGATCGATTTCCCAGGGGTGGATGTAGAAGACATAGGGTGATCCGCTCCCCAGGATGCGGCGAACCCCCGCTCGCCAGGGTAGATAGGGTACCATGCGGAAGTAGCCACCCCCGCCCCAGGGGAGACCCCGACTCCCGAGAGGCAGGCACGATATGCAGACCTCGTGGAATCCCGGTCTCAGCTCCACGATGGGCTGACCTGCGTCGACCCCGGTCAGTCGCCCGTAGCGGTCGTGCGCTACCGTGGGGAAGACCGACGAGTCGTACTCGAATCCCATCTCCTGAAGAATGTCCACCGCCCAGTCGGTGATGGAGAAGCTGGGCGCCCTGTACCCCAGGACTGGTTGGCCAGTCACATCCTCCAGAATCTTTTTGCAGCGGTCCACGTCGGCCCGGAACTCGGACTGGGAGAGCGTGTACAGGAGATCGTGCCCGTAGCCGTGGGACGCGACTTCGTGACCCTGCTCCGCAATGCGTCGGATGAGGCCGGGGTGGCGCTCGGCCACCCAGCCCAGGACGAAGAAGGTGGCTTTCGCCTGGTGCTCGGAGAGAATCTCGAGGATGCGCATGGTATTTCGCTCAACCCTGC
>DATADG010000088.1:0-21253 GCA_036258655.1 Gemmatimonadales bacterium
GGCTAACCTGGACCTTGGCTTCCTCGAGCTCATCGCGGTTCGGGTCCAGCACAATCGTACCGCTCTGCCCATCCAGCAGTAGGACCGTCCCATTGGGAATGGCTGCCAAGGCCCCAGATGCTCCCATGACTGCAGGAATACCGAGCGAATGAGCTAGAATGGCCGCGTGAGCTGTGCGGGTACCTTCTTCGCTCACCAGACCGACAACGTGCTCGCGATCGAGCTGAACGGTCAGGCTCGGTGAGAGCTCGTGGGCTACGACGATCACCTGCTCGTCCTCCGGCACTGCCCAGAGCTCGTGATCGGATTTGCCGAGCAGCCGCTGGATCATTCGCATCTGGATGGAATGGAGATCCGCGAGACGCTCGCGCAACCGCGCTGCCCCCGACCAGAGGGCCCGAAGCTCGAGGGCCCTGAACTCGTAGGCTGTCTCGGCGCTGAGCTGATTCTTGCGGATAAGCGTCTCCACCGACGCCAGGAAATCCTCATCCTGTGCCATCATGATCTGTGCGTCGAAGATCCGTGACTCTTCCGGGCCAGCCCGCTGGAGCACACGTTGCTCCAGCTCCCGTAGATGCGAGACCACGTCTGTAACAGCCTCCCGCAGGCGCCGGACCTCGCCCTCAACCTCGTTGGGCGCTACTGTCCGGTCTTTGACTTCGGGGAAGTCCCAGCGAATGATCAGCGCTGGAGCGCAGGCCACCCCGGGAGAGACGCCGATACCTCGAAGCACGCGACTCATGGCACTGTCTCACCAAATCCAGTGGCGACCAGATTGGCCAGCGCATTCGCCGCCTGCTCGGCGTCCGGTCCCTTGGCGCGGATGGTGATGGAGCTACCGCACTCGGCCGCGAGCATCATCACACCCATGATGCTCTTCCCGTTCACTCCCACTCCATCCTTACAGATTTCGATGTCTGAGTCGAAGGTGCTGGCCAGCTTGACAATCCGTGCCGCGGGCCGGGCGTGGAGGCCCTCCAGATTGACAATCTTCGCCTCGCGCTCGATCACATTCCTACCCGGCGGAAGAAGAGCAGGAGCAACATGGCGAGTATCGCAAACCGGACTGAGGTGAGACTGGGACCGAACCACCGTGTCAGCGCGAAGCCGGCGGTGGTTACGCCAGCCACGCCCAGGGCACCCGCCCAGCCGAAGCGGCTGAGATACCACATTGCGACAATGGGAACGAGCGCCCCCAGAGCGAATCCGGCCGCCGGGCCGACCCATTCGATAGCGCGCGGCAACCAGGAGCTTCCAATAGCGGCTCCGACGCGCATCCCGGCCGTCATACCGGTGCGCAGTGACCAGTAACCAGTCCAGATCCGAATCGCATTATATGCCAGTAAAAATCCGCCGACGGCCCACCAGCCTGCTCCGAGGACCACAGCCACAACGGTGAGCCCCACGAGGGCCGGGACGAGCCCTGCCCAGAAGAGCTGGTCGCCCATGCTGCCAAGAGGACTGCACAGAGCGGTGCGGAGCCTGGCGATCTGAGGGCCGGGCACTCCCTCATATTCTGCGCGGGTAGTTGCGCCCAGGGCCAAGCCGGCCAGGTTCGGATTGCAGTTGAAAAATTCCGCCGATCTCACCACCGCCTCGCCGTGCCGCACGGGATCTACTGCCTTGAGATCCTCCAGCAGCGGCTCGGCGGCGTAGCCCATACCGACACCCAACATCCGTTCGTAGTTCCAGGTCCCCTGAACGGCAAAGAGCCGGAGCATTGCGCGGAGGCGGCGGTTCATGCCAGGACCGCGATCGTGGTGCCCACCGCCACACCCGCCATCAACCATTTCAGTCGCGGCCCTCGGCCAGAGCCACGAAACGCTCCACTCACGGCCGCGGCAAGCGCAGACCCGATAGCCACCAGGGTGAACGCGACAGCCGATTGACGGTCGAGGCGGAGCGAGTCCGCGATGGTGGACGCGAGCACCAGGCCGGTCAAGGTAAGGGCAAACCCCCGCAGACCGTCGCGCAGGATACCTCCGTACTGGAGCCATCGAATCGCGCTGCTCTCGCCGGCTGCGAGTGCCGCTGCACGCCGCTGGATCGCACGTGCATTCCAGCGGCGGACAATTTGAAGACTCCAACCGCCCACCACGGCGATAACCAGGCCCAAGGCAGCGCTGAGTCCGAGACCCAGCTCCCAAGGTGTTCCGGCTCCCAATGCGACGGCACTCACAGTTGCGGGCCCATAATCGGGATACCGAACCGCGCCCGCTGGCAGCACATCGAGGGCGAACAACTCAAAGAGTATACCGACGCGAAGACCGACCTCGACGTCCCCAACCAGGACCCCAGCCACCGAACCGGCCACTACCGGACGTGAGATCATGGCTTGGGGAACGCTGACCAGATCGAGTGCGACCAGTGTTCCCCACAGCAGCAGCGGCAGCACCACTTCCGGTGAGAAGTCGGTCATCCCAGGTTCCTCAACGGAACCGGCGGCGTGGTCGGAAGATCCTGAGCCGTGATCACAGCTCCGGCGCCTTGCATCTCTGACAGGCGGTGCAACTCCTGGTCGGTGAGATAGACAAAGGGTAGCCGTTCACGTCGTCCGGGCCGGTGGTGGATACCTCCGAGATTTATGCGACGCACAATATCCGGACTGGCGGCGTGTAACCGGGCCATGGTCTCCAGATCACCGGTCAGCACCAGGCTACGTTTTCCGTTCGCATGCCACTCGGGCAGCTTCGCGGCAGCCTCTGCGGCGGTCACGAAACGGACGTCAATATCAGGGGAGACCGCCATGCGATAGAGCTCCTGTTCCCATTCGCTCGCCGCGACCTGGTCATCTACCAGAATGATGTGATCGATCCCCATGGGTCGACCCCATCCCACAACCACCTGGCCGTGGATGAGGCGGTCGTCAATCCGGCAGAGCACGATAGACATTAGGGAATCCGGATCGACTTTTCCCCGGCAGCCACCACGCGGGCGGCTGCCTCCGCGGGCGACAGGGAGCGATGAAACACGAAGTCGACCAGCATGGCGAGGTTGACACCTGTTACGACCTTGACCGACGGCTCGCCGCGCAGCCGTTTCAGCACGGCAAAGGAGCACGACCCGCTGGCGAGATCAACAAACACAACCGCCGGCCGCCCGTTGACCGCACTCAGCACCCGTTCTTCCAGTGTTTCCCGGTCGCAGCCCGAATTGGATACCGGTACCAGTGCGCCCTGAATCCCGCTGATCTGCTCGGCCGCCTGCACCAGTGCGCCGGCCAGTGCGCCGTGGCACACCACGACGCCGAGCAGCTCGTCACTCATAGTCCTCCTGCAGGTACTCTCGAACCCCGCGCTGCTCTTTCATTCGTTTTATCAATCGGGCATTGAAGGCTGCGGCGACGTCAACGCCGGAGTAGCGGAGGAGGTGCATCATGGCTACAACCTCGGAGATTACCGTGATGTTCTTGCCGGGATTGAGCGGAACGACCACCCGAGGCACGGCCACGTCCAGAATCGAGGTCTCTTCCCGGGACAGCCCACTGCGATCACTGTCTTTGGCAGTCTCCCAGTCTTCGAGCTGGACGACCACCTCGATCCGCTTCTGCTGCCGTACCGCACGCACTCCGAACAATGCTGGAATATCAATGAGTCCAATGCCACGGATTTCCATGTGGTGGGCCGCGAGCTCGTGTCCCCGGCCAATCAGGACATCGTTGCCCCGACGGGTGACCTGCACCACGTCATCAGCCACCAGCCGGTGTCCGCGTTCTACCAGGTCGAGGACGCACTCACTCTTACCGATACCCGAACGGCCGACGAAGAGGAGGCCCACACCGTAGACGTCGGCCAGCGAGCCGTGCAACGTCGTGCGAGGGGCAAATGCTTCTTCGACGATCGGCTTGATACGGCGGTAGAACTCTGAGGTCTTCAGCTTACTGCGCAATACCGGAACACCCTTCATCCGGGCGAGATCCAGCAGCTCCGGCGGCACATCCTGGGCTTTGGTTACGAAAATACAGGGCAGGTCAAAGCTGAAGAAATTCGTGAGAGACTGCCGCCGTTGTTCCTCCGGCAATGCATTGAGGTAGGTGATCTCAGTTTCGCCGAGGACGTGCAGCCGATTAGCGGCAAACCGGCCGGTGTAGCCGGCGAGCGCTAGCCCCGGCCCGGCGACCTCGGCCGCAGTCATTTGCCGGTCCAGGCCCAGCTCACCGGTTAATGCCTCCAGCTGGAGTGGGTCACCGCGGCGGGAGAGAAAATCGCCAAGTCGGAGCATCAGCGGGTGGGGTCGGACTGAGTGGAGCGCGAGCGCCGGGGGCGTTCGGAGGCCCGCTGTATCTGTCTTCTCAGCTTTTCCTCGGCGCGGTCGAGCGCGCTCCGGTGGTCAATGCCCGATCCCCGGGCGACGAGCACTTCACCGCGGGCGAGATGGAGCCGTATCTCGACGGTTTGACCGGTGCCGTCAGTGTCGAACACAACAGCGGACTCCATCGGACGAGATGCCAATGCCTCGAGACGCTCGACCACGCTGACCGCGCGTTGCCGCACGGGATCCGAGATCTCGCAATGTCGGGCAGTGATGGTGGGTTTCATGCCTGCTCCTCCGGGCTCAACCGGCGGCTGAGCCATCGATGATGTCTTGCAGATGGCGCTCGGTGGCAGCTGCCGTGCGCTCCCAGGTCAGCGACTCCGCAAACCGGCGAGCCCGTTCGCCGAGCCGGGCCACCAGCACCGGCGAATCAGCAAGCTCGAGCATGCGCGCCGCCAGTCCCGCAACGTCGCCATGAGGGATCAAGAAGCCGGTCTCGCCGTGGCGAACCGAATCGCGAAGCCCCGGGCTTTCCGAGGCGAGTGAGGGTGTGCCACACGCCGCCGCCTCGATCACCGTGATTCCCCACCCTTCCTTGGGCGAGGGAAATACGTTGGCCCAGGCCCACCGCATCAGATCGATCTTACGTTCCTCGCTCACGAAACCGTGGAAGGTGACCGCCCTGTGCAACTCCAGCCGGGCGACCTGCCGTTCCAGCTCGACTCGATAGTCGCCGATCCCGGCGATCTCCATCCGAAGATCAGGGCGTTGTCGCCGGGCGAGAGCCAGAGCGTCGAGCGCCAGTCCTATTCCTTTATAACGCTTGAGCCGTCCAACATACAAGAAGCTTGGCGCAGTCGAGCGATAGCCTTGCGGGCCCGGCGTGAAGCGGCGGCTGTCCACGCCTGGGTGAATTACGCGTACGCGATCAGCCGGAACACCTCGAGCTATGAGGTCGTCACGGGTACTCTCGCTAATGGCGTGAAACCCGGCGCGCCGGTAAGCCCGCGGAAGGGGCCGCTCGGCAAGCCATACAGCGGCGGCCATCGGCCAGGGCGCCTCCTCGAATGCTGTTTCGCCGAAGAGATGCGGGACCATCGCGCAGAATGGCAGCGAGGTACCGACGGCAAGGAAAAGAGGCAGCTTGTTGATGTCCTCGACCAGAATATCTGGACGGTCCTCCGCGATGGCTCGCTGGACCGCACGTCTCCCCAGGAGTGCGAAACTATGACGGCCACCAACACGGCGGATGCTGATCAGATCGATGGAGGCCTCTCGAGTTGCGCCTTCCCAACCGGAGCACACCAGGCGGATCTGGTGGCCTCTCGCCGCCAGCCGTCCAAAGATCTCGAACAGATGTATCTCCGCTCCACCTGCGTAAGGATTGGCCCGGTCCTGCCAGTTCACCAGAAGAATTTTCACAATGCCGGCCGGGGTCTTACAACCGGCCCAGCGATCGGGCAACGCCATCCAGGATCCCGTTCACGAATCCGGGAGCTCGCAAGTCGCCGAACCAGTGCGCCAGGTGAACCGCTTCATCGATGGCCACCTTGGGCGGGACTTCGCCGCGACGGAGCTCATGAATGCCCAAGCGGAGAATATTCCGCTCCACCACAGCAATCCGATTCATGCGCCAGTTCTCGGAGGCGCTGGCGGCCTGCGCATCCAGGCTGCCCACATCGGCCACGATTTCGGAAGCGAGCGCCTCAGCGCGGTCGAGAATTCGGGGCTCGGGGCCAGTAAGGCGCGCCAGACCACTTACGACCACCGGAATCGGCGGAGCCCCCTGCAGCTCCCAGGCATATAAAATCTGAAGCGCACGGGCCCGGCTCTTGGTCTCAATCCTGAGCATGATGAGCCCGGAGTTGCGCGAACAGGTCGGCGGCCTGCAGAGCCGCGGCCGCGGCCTCATGGCCCTTGTTGCCGGCACTGCCACCAGCCCGGTCGGTCGCCTGCTGCAGGGTGTCCACCGTGAGCACGCCGAAGCCGACGGGAATCAGGTGCTGGACGGAGACCTGGCGGAGGCCCCGCGCGGTCTCGCCCGCTACGTATTCGAAGTGCGGGGTATCGCCCCGGATGACCGCCCCCAGCGCGACAAGGCAGCTGTACGTCCGGCTAGCTGCAGCAACTGCCGCGGCGGCCGCCAGCTCGAATGCTCCGGGTACCCAGATCACATCTATGGCCTCGCGCCCAACTCCGGCCTCCCGGCAGCTCGCCAGGGCACCATCCAGCAGCTTCGTCGTAATCAGCTCGTTGTAGCGGCTCACCAGAATCGCCACTCGCCCGGTGGGGCGCAGGCGGCCGGAGAAGTCAGGCACGGCGTCAGTGGGTAAAGAGGTGGCCCAGCTTGTCGCGCTTGACCTGCAGGTAGCTTCGATTCTCGAGGTTGGGGTCAGACAGCAGGGGAACGCGCTCGACGATCTCCAAACCATATCCTTCCAACCCCACCAACTTCCTGGGGTTGTTCGTCATCACCCGAATAGAGGACAATCCCAGATCCCGGAGAATTTGGGCACCAATACCGTAGTTCCGGAGATCCGGCGCGAAGCCCAACCGCTCGTTAGCCTGGACAGTATCGTCACCGCTGTCCTGTAGAGCGTAGGCCCGGATCTTGTTGAGGAGTCCTATTCCCCGGCCTTCCTGGTCGAGATAGACCACGGCGCCTCTGCCCTCCGTTGCGATCAGCTCCATTGCCCGGTGCAGCTGCATGCCGCAGTCGCAGCGCTTGGATCCGAAGACGTCGCCGGTGAGACACTTGGAGTGCATGCGCACAAGAATGTTCGGCTGCCCGGCAATGTCGCCATACACCAGCGCAACGTGCTCGGCGCTGTCGACGTCGTTGCGGTAGCCGATAATACTGAACTCGCCGAACTCGGTGGGGATCCTTGCTTCCGCCACCCGATGCACCAGGCGCTCAGTACGCAGTCGATAGGCCACCAATTGCGCAACGGTCACGAACGTGAGCCCCTGCCGGTGCGCGAAGTCGTGGAGCTGAGCTCGCCGCGCCATAGAGCCGTCGGCGTTCAATACCTCGCAGATCACCCCCGCCGGATTGAGGCCGGCCAGACGGGCCAGGTCGACGCTCGCCTCAGTCTGCCCCACCCGCTCGAGCACGCCCCCGGGCCGTGCACGGAGAGGAAAAACATGCCCCGGCCGACGGAGGTCGGAGGGGACAGTGGCGGGGTTGATGGCGACGTGAATAGTCGTCGCCCGATCCGTGGCCGAGATGCCGGTGGTGACGCCGAATCGACGTTGCGCGTCGATGCTGACGGTAAATGCGGTGGACAGCTCCTCGGTATTTCGCTCCGTCATCGGCACCAGGCCGAGCTGGTCGCAGCGCTCTCCGGTGAGTGCAAGGCAGATCAGACCCCGCCCGTGCAGGGTCATGAAGTTGATCATTTCAGGAGTGGCCAACTCCGCGGCGCAGACCAGGTCTCCTTCGTTCTCCCGATCCTCATCATCGGCGACGATAATGATCTTGCCATTTCGGAGGTCGTCTATGGCCTGCTCGATGGTACCGAAAGTGGTCATCTGATCCTGACAGCGTGGACAGTGAATAAACTATTCACGCTTCTCCTCCATGAGGGCTCGCACGTACTTCCCGATCATATCCGCCTCGAGATGCACCTGATCTCCAACCCCGCGATCTCCCAGGGTGGTATGCTCTAAAGTAAACGGAATAAGTGATATCTGGATGATGGAAGGCGTCGGCTTTGCGTTGACAGTGAGGCTCACGCCGTCAACGGTGATCGAGCCGAGAGGGACGGACACGCGGCCAACCTCAGCCGGAACGTGTAGATCCAGCAATCGTGCGTCGGAGCGAACGTCGAGACGCTCGACGGTTCCGATGCCATCCACATGCCCCTGCACCAGGTGGCCCCCAAGTCGGTCTCCAACACGGAGCGCTCGCTCCAGATTTACTCGTTGTCCCACCGAATAGTGTTCGAATCTGGTGCGGGCGAGCGAGGGGCCAACGATCTGCACGGTAAACGTGTGATTTTCAAGGTTACGAACGGTGAGGCAGGCGCCATCCACCGCGATGCTTTCACCGGGCTCCAGATCCGAATAGGAGCTCCCGATTGTAAGCTCGAGTCCGTTGTGTTGTTTGCTGCACCGGCGCACAGTCCCTATCGCAGTGACCAGACCGGTGAACATTAGGCTCGGTCGAGGACCAGCAGAGTATCCTCCCCTAAAGACCTGCGCTCCACAACCCGCCAGCGGTCGGCCTGATCCAGTGGCCGGCCGGGCAGGCCGGTAACCGCAGGTACGGCATCGGCGCCAAGCCAGAGCGGCGCTTGCAGCCAGTAATAGCGGTCCACCAAACCCGCTGCCAGCAGTGCACCGGCCAGCTCACCTCCCCCTTCCACTAGAAGGGAGGCAACTCCTGCTTCACGCAATGAACGTAAGGAAGCGGTCAGATCGTCAGAGCGGGTCACGATGACGCCGGCTGACTCGAGACGCTTGATGCGCGCCGGGTCTGCGGCCGGAGAGACAAAGACCTGGGTAGGGATGTCGCCCGCAGTGCGGACCAGGGTGAGGTGGGGGCCGAGATCGGCAGCACGGTCAAATACCACGCGCCGCGGAGGAGTTCGTGGCTGTACCAGTCCGCGGACCGTCAGCGAGGGATCATCCAGCCGGGCTGTCCTACCCCCTACCGCGACGGCATCAAAGCCCGCACGGAGCCATTGTACGTAGTCGCGGCTTTCCTGACCGGAGATCCAGCGAGAGCGTCCGAATCCATCGGCAATGCGCCCATCCAGCGTGGTGGCCAGCTTCAAGGCCACGTACGGGCGCACCGGACGCTCTATGGAGTGCAGGAATATCGCGTTCTGGGCGGCAGCCAGATCAGCCAAAGGCCCGAGCTCGACCTCGACTCCCGCTTCCCGGAGTCGTTCGGAGCCATGAGCGGCGATGGGATTCGGATCTCGCAGGGCTGCGACAACCCGGCGAATGCCGGAATGAATGATTGCTTCAGTGCAGGGCGGCTGCTTTCCCTGGTGGGCGCACGGCTCCAGAGTGACGACCATTGTGGCTCCTCTGGCCCGTTCACCAGCCCCGGCGAGTGCCACGGCTTCCGCGTGGCGGTCCCCAAATTCCGGATGCCACCCCTCTCCAACCAGCTCGCCATTCTGAAGCACCACCGCCCCGACCAGCGGATTAGGCTGGACCCGACCCCATCCTCGCCAGGCGAGGTCCAGGGCGCGGGCCATTGCCTCCCGCTCGTTCACTTCGCTAGAAGCTCACTCGCAGGCCCAGGCCGGCGAAGAACTTCCCTTCAGTGGTGTCGAAATCCTCGAACTCGGTCGAGAGCTCCTGGTCCTTCCCGCCCTGGTAGCCAAGCTCCCCGGTAAGCCGGACCTTGGACACGTTGACGCCGGCGTTGACGAAACCCACCAGGCGTGAATTGCTCAGCTCCACCGGGATGCTCGGCTGCACGGCCAAGGTGATCGGGTCACGGAACTGGATAGTGGCATCACCGGTGTACTTGTCCCAGCCGAAGCCGGCCGCAAGATCCAGCACTGCCACCTGCTTGCTCGCGACAACTCGGATATTTGTGGCGTGCAGATCGACTCCGTAGCTGAACCGGTCGCCGCTGGGCACATCACCGTAGGTGATCGTCGGAATGTCACGGCGCATGACACTCACTGACACGTCCGGCACAGGGCCAAGACCCCGCAGGATCCCAATTCGGGCGCCATATCCCAGTCCCAGTGCAAGGCTGCCGATCTTTCGAGCATCCTCATCAACGGTGACGTTATCGATCTGGTCCGTCGGAAGCAGCTGGGCGGAGCCTAGAAAATCTATCGCGAGCAGTCCTCCGGGCAGACCCTTGTACAATCCCAGTGAGCCTTCCACCAATGGCGCGGGGAGAAACAGTTTCTCTCCCGCGGGCACAGTGGTGCTGCTACCGGTATAGCCCAGATCCGGGAGCACGATATTGACCGCGTTCGCACGTACGGTCACAGACGCATGACCCAGACCTCCCAATGTGGCGGCCGAGCCGATCGTCGGGTTACCGCCGCTTACCAGCATCCCGAACACTGGGTGGAACGCCCTGGTGCCGTCGACGGCGGCATCACACACCCGCCTGGCGTTGCCGGAATAAGCCGAGCATTCGGAGGTTTGGGCAAAAGCCGGGAGGGCCCAGGCGAGAGTCAGAAGGCCGAGCACGAGGGATGGGACGCGCATCGTATTCTCCGTTACGGACGGGCGAAACGCACGGCCCTGGTGCCTCGCTGTATTTCGCCCATCACCCAGGTGGTGACCCCGGCCTCAGCAGCGGCAGCTCGGGCCGCCGCTACGGCGTCGGGGGGCAGAACGGCGACGAGGCCCACTCCGAGATTAAAGACTTCACGCATTTCCTGAGTGGAGATCTGCCCCGCCTGCTGCAAGAACCGAAAGAGCGGCGGCAGCTCCCAGGTACCAGGATCTACCAGCGCCACGCAGTCCTGAGGCAATATCCGCACCAGATTGCCGCCGATCCCGCCCCCGGTGATGTGCGCCAGCCCATGAACCCGATCGAGCACCGGGAAGACACTGCGGTAGTAACTCCGGTGGACGGCCAGGAGCGCCTCCCCGACGCTCTGATCCGTGCCGTCCAGCATATCTCCGAGATCGAGTCTCAGGCGGTCGAAAATGACTCGACGGGCAAGGGTATAACCGTTCGTGTGCAGCCCAGTCGCGGCGTACGCCAGCAGGCTGTCGCCGGCGGTGATTGCGGTTCCATGGATGGCACGGCTTTCCTCCACCACACCCACAATGGTGCCTGCAAGATCGAAGGTCCCGGCCTGGTAGAGCCCGGGCATCTGGGCGGTCTCTCCACCGGCAAGGGCCATCCCGTGCTCGCGGCAGCCTCGTGCGATGCCCTCCACGATCTGACTGATCTGGGTTACCTCCAGCTCAGTGCCGGCGATGTAGTCCATGAACGCCAGTGGCGTGGCACCGTGAACGAGTATGTCGTTCACGCAGTGATTGACGAGATCTTCACCGACAGTATCGAAGCGGCCAGCCTGCTGGGCGACTAGCACCTTGGTCCCCACCCCATCGGTACTGAGAACGAGAGCAGGCGCGGCAAGACCGGGCGGAACTCGGATCATGCCGCCGAACGCACCTACCACCCCCAAGGAGTGCCGCGTCCGCGTGCCCTCCACCAGTTCGGCTATGCGAGCCTTGGCTCGATCAGCGGCCTCCAGGTCAACTCCAGCGCGGGCGTACTCGCGGGCCTCCCCTGCCTTCATGCCAGAGCCTCCGCGAGGGTGACGTGGGTCAGGTCCTGGAAGGCGCGTACCCGCTGCTCGAGATCTGCCAATGTCACCCGATCGAAGCCACGAATCCCGAACTGCTCGACCGCATACGACCCCATGGCTGCGCCGTACACCATGGCCCTTCGCACGTTGTCCTCGGCGACTGAACGTGTGCGTGCGAGATAAGCCATGAAACCTCCCGCAAAGGCATCACCGGCACCGGTAGGATCGAACACATTCTCCAACGGATAGGCCGGAACGTAGAAAGTGCGCTTGGGCTCGATCAAAAGAGCTCCGTGCTCACCTTGTTTGATGACCACCCGCTTGGGGCCATGACCCAGGATCCAGCGTCCCGCCCGGTGAATGTTCCAGTCGCCGCTCAGCTCCCGAGCCTCACTGTCATTTACCATGAGAACGTCTACGCGGGAAAGCAGCTGCATCAACGCGGGCTTCTTGCTTTGAATCCAGTAGTTCATCGTGTCACAGACCACGAGCTCTGGGCTCTGGACTTGCTCGAGAACGCCGAGCTGAAGCTCGGGATCGATGTTGCCCAGAAACAAGAATCGGGCACTGCGAAAGGCTGGAGGGAGTCGGGGCTGGAAGTTGGCGAAAACGCCGAGCCTGGTCTCCAGGGTTTCCCTGCTCTGCAGGTCGTAGGAGTACTTCCCCTTCCAGCGGAAGCTTTCCCCCGGAGCCTGCTCGACGCCGGACCAGTCGATTCCTCTGGGAGCCAGCTTCCGGAGCTCATCCTGAGGATAGTCGCTGCCGATGACGCCGACCACTTGCACCGGATGGAGTATGGAACCGGCCACACTGAAGTACACTGCGGACCCACCCAGCGCATCGGCGGTCTCTCCGAAAGGAGTAAAAATGGAGTCGAGTGCGATACTCCCAACCACCAGCAAGGTCATGGGCTCACATCCTATCCGGGGCCGAGATACCCAACACACCGAGACCGTTCGACAACACGACTCGGGCGGCCCGGGCCAGCAGCAACCGGGCCTGCTCGGTTCTTTCCTCCTCGCCCACGGTCCGCGTCCGGTGATACCAGCCGTGGACCACGCCGGCGAGTTCGTGAAGGTAGACCGTGACCCGGTGCGGCTCGCGCTCCCGTGCGGCCTTGTCCACGACTTCCGGGAATTGGACCAGCTTCTTGAGCAGCTCGACATCTTCCGCTGCCGGCAGACCCTCGAGATCGAGCTCGCCCTCGACTGACTCTGGTTCCCGCCCCGCGGTGCGGAAGATTCCACTCAGACGCGCGTGCGCCATCTGGACGTAGAAGATCGGATTCTCGTCGGTTTGACGCTTGGCCAGATCGATATCGAAGTCGAGGGGGCTGGCGCCCTTGCGAGCGAGGAAAAAGTAGCGGGCGGCGTCCACCCCGACTTCCTGAACGAGATCGCGCAGAGTCACAAACTCCCCCGAGCGCTTCGACATCCGGACTTCTTCATTGCCGCGGAGGACCCGCACCAACTGAACCAGCTCGACGTCGAAGAACTCCGGTGGATATCCAAGCGCCGCCAGTGCTGCCCGCATCCGGGGGATGTACCCATGATGATCGGCCCCCCAGACATCGATCACCCGATCAAACCCGCGATCGTGCTTGTCTACGTGGTAGGCGATATCCGGTGTGAGATAGGTGAGCGTTCCGTCACTTTTACGAAGTACCCGATCTTTGTCGTCACCAAAATCAGTGGTGCGGAGCCACAGAGCACCTTCCGATTCATAGGTAAGGCCTCTCCGCGCCAGCAACTCGAGAGTCCGGTCTACCCCTCCCGAATCGTAGGCCGCCTGCTCGAAGGTGATGACATCGAACTTGACTCCGAACTCACTTAGATCTCTGTCCTGCTCGGCGCGCTGCAATCGTACCGCTATATCGCGGCACCGCGTGATTCCCTCCACTTCAGGTACCTCGGCGAACGCACGGCCCTCCTCGGCAAGGACCTGTCGCGCATTCTCCCGCAAGTACTCTCCGTGGTACCCGCCTTCCGGAATCTCTGCCTGGTAACCAGCCTCCTGACGAACGCGCGCCCAAAGGCTCTGCGCCAGCTTGTCGATCTGGACGCCTGCATCGTTGACATAGAACTCGCGCGTGACCGCGTGCCCAGTCCATTCGAGCAGCGACGCAATGGCATCTCCGAGCGCGGCGCCTCGCCCATGGCCGACGTGCAGCGGACCCGTGGGGTTGGCGGAGACAAACTCAACATTGACTTTTAGCCCGGCGCCCCACGTGGAGCGCCCGTAGTTCGCACCCGCCTCCAGGATGTGCCGGTGGGAAGCCGCAAGTTGCGTTTCCGCCAGCCAAAAATTGATGAACCCTGGACCGGCGATCTCAGTTCTGGAGATGAGGTTGGGAGGGAGCTTCAGCTCCTCGAGCACCCGCTCGGCTGTTTTCCTGGGGTTGGCCCGCTCTCGCCTGGCAAGCACCATCGCGAGATTTGTTGCTAGATCGCCGTGCTCCGCGTCCCGGGGACGCTCCAGGACGAACTCCAGCCCATCAGCACCGAGTCTCGCAGCAACTCGCGACAACTCGGCGCGAAGTGTATCACTCACTCCGGAGCAGCCTTCCCCTTACCCGGGCGGGATGTCTTGGGAGCCGGGCTATCGGCTTTTGCAGCCGGCTTGGTTTCCTGCTTGCTACTGTCTGCTTTCGCGTCAGGAGTCTTCGATTCCGAGGTGGGAGCAGAGTCGGCCTCTGGTTTTCTGGGACCTTTTCCGTCCTTCCCGTAATCGGTGATGTAAAAGCCGCTGCCTTTGAAGAGCAGCCCAGCGCCTCCGGAAATCTTCCGCACTGCCGCTTTACCACAGACCGGACACTTGGCGCGGGGCTTGTCATTGATCTTCTGGAACTTGTCGAACAGGTGCCCTTCAGGGCACTGGTACTCATAGGTCGGCATGACGGCTCGGGTGAGGGTAACTAACGCCAGCCAAGAAAGTTAGCGGCTACTCTACGAAGGTCGGTAGACCCCCCACACGGAGCGGAGCGCATCGCTGATTTCACCCAGGGTCGCCCGACAGCGTACCGCTGCTATGATCGGCGGCATTAGTTGGCCCTGTCCCGCAGCCGCAGTTCGTAAGGAGTCCAATGCGGCTTTGGCGGCAGTCTGGTCTCTCCGCCGTTTTGCCTCAGCCAGCCGGCCGCGCTGCTGCTGCTCCAGCGCCGAAAAGTCCGGCGCCGAGATTGCGAGTGGCGGCGACTGGTCTGTGAACCGGTTTACACCCACAACGATGCGCGTGGCGGATTCCTGCGCCTTCTGCAGTTCATACGCACTGCGCGCAATCGCTTCCTGAAAAAAGCCGCGCTCGATAGCGCGGGCTGCACCTCCAAGCTCGTCGACCTGGAGAATCAACTCGCGAGCACCCTGTTCGATGGAATCGGTGAGAGATTCGACATAATAGCTGCCTGCCAGGGGATCGACCACCGATGCTGCACCGCTCTCGAATGCCAGCACCTGCTGGGTCCGTAACGCCAGCGTGGCAGACTCCGATGTCGGGAGTGATAATGCTTCGTCGTAGCCGTTGGTATGCAGGGACTGAGTGCCCCCCAGGACTGCAGCCAGAGCCTGCACGGTCACCCGTACCACGTTGTTGAGCGGCTGTTGCGCCTGGAGCGTGACGCCGCCGGTCTGGGTGTGGAACCGCATTCGCGCAGTAGGGTCGCCGGCGTTGTATCGCTCTCGCATCAGCCGGGCCCACAGTCTGCGGGCCGCTCTGAACTTGGCCGCTTCCTCGAATACATCGTTGTGACTGGCAAAGAAAAAGGACAGCCTGGGACCAAAAGTGTCGAGCTCGAGGCCCGCCTCCACCGCCACCCGCACATACTCCAGCGCATTGGCCAGGGTAAAACCCACCTCCTGGACGGCCGTCGCTCCCGCTTCCCGCATATGGTAGCCGCTGATGGAGATCGGGTTGAAGCTCATCCCTTCAGCGCTCACAAACCGGAAGATTTCGGCCACCAATCTGAGTGAAGGAGCGGCAGGATAGATGTAGGTGCCGCGCGCGACATACTCCTTGAGCACGTCATTCTGCACCGTTCCGGTCAACTGCTGTCGGCCCACACCCCGCTCTTCGCCCACCACCACGTACATAGCCAGAAGGATGGCCGCCGTGGCATTGATGGTCATCGAGGTAGACACCTGGTCCAGCGGAATGTCCCGAAACAGGAGTGCCAGATCGTCAACGGTGTCGATGGCCACGCCTACTCGCCCGACCTCGCCCTGTGCCATGGGATGATCGGAATCGTATCCCATCTGGGTGGGGAGATCGAAGGCGGTGGACAGGCCCATCTGTCCTGCAGCCAACAGTTCGCGAAACCGGCGATTGGTCTCTTCTGCGGTGCCGAAGCCGGCGTACTGGCGCATCGTCCAGAGCCGCCCGGCGTACATGGTGGGATAGGGTCCACGAGTGAAGGGGAACTCACCGGGACGTCCGAGGTCCTGGGCCGGATCTCCGGTCCAGTCCTCCGGTCCGTAGACGATCTTCACAAGGCGGGCTGGGACACCGGACCACTGACGCGGGCAGCACTGCGGCGCAGCGTATCCGCCACATAGCCCACGTCTTCCCGCGAACCGATGACCAGCGGCGTGCGCTGATGCAGGTCCTGGGGCATGATGTCGAGAATCCTCCGAAGGCCGTCGGTGGCAGAGCCTTCTGCCTGCTCAGCGAGGAACGCCATCGGACTCGCCTCGTACAAGAGCCGGAGCTTCCCTTGAGGGCTCTTGGTGTCGGCCGGGTACAGGAAGATCCCACCAGCGATCAGGTTGCGATGGAAGTCGCCGACCAGAGATCCGATGTAGCGGCTATTCTTCGGACTCACTCCGTCGCTCAGGTCGCCCTTCAATCCTCGGACCGCCGTCTGCATCCCCTTGTCCCACCGGTGAAAGTTGCTCTCGTTTACGCTGTAGTACTTGCCGACCCGAGGGGTGATGATCTGCGGATGAGACAGCAGGAACTCACCGATGGTGGGGTCGAGCGTAAATCCATGCGCACCCTGACCGGTGGTATACACCAGCATGGTGCTGGAGCCGTACATCACGTAGCCGGCCGCGATTTGCTTGCAGCCTGGTTGCAGCACGTCCGCTGCTGTTCCCCGGCCGTGCATACTGACCCGCCGGTAGATGCTGAAGATGGTGCCTACCGCCGAATTCACGTCGATATTGGATGAGCCATCCAGCGGATCGAACAGCACGGCGTACTTGCCGGCTGCGTATTCCGGAGGGACGGGAATTATGTCGTCGTCTTCCTCAGACCCCATCGCGCAGACGCGGCCGCTGTGCTTGAGACAGTTCTTGATGGTTTCGTTAGCAAAGACATCGAGCTTTTGCTGTTCCTCGCCCTGCACGTTCCGGTTGCCCGCCGTGCCCAGAATGTTCACCAGACCGGCGCGGCGAATGGCAGCCGCGATAATCTTGCTGGCCAGGGCGATATCGTAGAGCAGGTTGGACAGTTCTCCCGTGGCTTCGGGGTAGCGGTCCTCCTGATCGAGAATGAAGCGCTCTATGGTGGTGACTGATGTCTGCAATGCCTTACCTCACGTCATAGGTCTCGATTCGGTGCTGCGTGCGGACAGTCATTTGCCTCCCATCGGTGAGAACCGCTACAGAGCCATCGCGATCGGTGCGCCACACGACTACTCGCCGGTCCCGAAGCCGGCTCAGCGTTTCCGGGGATGGGTGGCCATAGGTGTTTCGGCCGACGGAAACCACCGCCACGGCGGGGCGAAGAGAGTCCAGCCACTCATCGCCGGTGCTCCCGCGGCTGCCGTGGTGGCCCACTTTCAACAGGTCGACCGGCCTGAGTCGGCTCCGCATCTCGCGTTCCGCGGGAAAGCCTGCGTCACCGGCGAACAGCACCTGAAATGAGCGATACTCAATCAGGAGCACCAGCGAATCTTCATTGACGTCCTCACCCCACCCACTCCAGCGCCGGTCGGGATGGAGGATCGTAAAGCTCACGCTGTCCAGTGTGAACCGCTCGCCCCGCTGCCCTGCGTGCCAGGGAATGGCCTCGGCTGCGAGCTCGTCGAGGAGGCCATAGTACAGCGAATCAGCGACCTGCACCCCGGGCTCGATCACGATCGCTGCCGGAAACCGGTCCAGGACACTCCGGAGGCCGCCAAGGTGGTCGGCGTGGGCGTGTGACACAAAGGCAATGCTCAACTCTCGAACGCCCTGGCGCAGCAGGAAGGGGACGAGCACCCGTCGGCCGGCATCGGTTCGCTCGTTTCGCGGGCCGGCGTCGATCAAGACCCAGCGACCCGCGGGCGTGCGAAGCAGCGCGCCGTCACCCTGCCCCACGTCGAGAAAATGTAACGCGAGTCCCGAGCCGCTGTTAGCCGCATGCGGTACCCACTGCCAGAGCCCGGTGGCCCAGAGCGCCACAACGCCAGACCAACTCCAGCGCCGCAATGCCTCGGGAAGAGTGTTGCGGTGTCCGATTGCCCAGAGGCTCACTCCCAGTGCCGCGATCCACGGCGCTGCCGACTGGAGCTCCGCCGGACCGACAACATGTCCACCCGGAATCGCTGCACCGCCAGTTGCCAGAATCTCCAGACCGTGCAGTCCCAGACCAGCCCCTCCCGCGAGAGCACCTGCAAAGCCCTCCGACACAGGGAAAACCAGCAGGCTGGCGAACACACCTGGTACAGCGACAGCTGCGAGAGGTATGGCGGCGAAGTTGAGCAGAATACCAACCACGGACACGGTCCCAAGCGTCCACGCAGTTATTGGTGCAGTCGCGAGCGTGGCACCGACCGAGGAGGCAAAGGTTCTCCACCAAACTCCAGTACCCAGGACAGTATCAGTCCAGCGAGTGAAGGTGGAGGCACCCCAGAGCGCAGCGACCGACAGCCATCCACCCAAGTCGAGCAGAGCCCAGGGGTCAAGCACGAGAACGCAGAGACAGGTGGCCGAGAGGAGGGCGTTTGCCTCGACCCTTCGTTGACGAGTACGGCTGAGCGCCAGGAGTACGGCCAGCGCAGCCGCCCGGGTTGCGGGCGCAGGCCACCCGAGAAAGGCCACGTAGACTACGCTGACTCCGGCTGCCAGCCCAAGGGCGTGGCCGCGGCTGGCCCGCAACAGGCGACAGAGGAGAAAAATCCACGCGGTAATGACCCCCACGTGAAATCCCGAGATCGAGAGCAAATGCACCAGCCCGGATTGAGCGAACCGATCCTGCAGCGTGCGATCGATGCCGCCTCGACGGCCCAGGATCAAGGCATCCACCATTGGAGCACGGCTCCCATAGAGAGTTCGACTTGCGCTGGTAAGGGATCGGCGCAGGCGTTGACCGGTCACTCCACCACGGGAGTTGGTCACTGCCTGGAACACCACGAAAGTTCCGGATGGCCGACCAGCCCACTGCTGTCTCGGTATCCACCTCCCGATCAGTCTGACCGTCGTGCCTGGCCGGGCCGCATGGCTCACCGGCCAGCGAGCCACAATCGTCCCGGCGCAGGCGGCGTGGACTGGCTCCAGCTCTACTCGCCCACCGGCCAGATCCGCCGGATCGAGGAGGCGAGCCGTCATTCGTAGGCGACCTTCTGGTAACCGGGCCGCGCAGGAGTTGCTCTCCTGGTTCCACGCTATCTGGGCGCTCAGCGAGCCCAGGATGGCCGCGCCCGAGAGCAGTGAAATCAGAGGGCGTCTCGCCACCACCGTCAGCGTTCCCGTTATCCCAATCACGGACAGCGGGGTCATAAAATGCAGAAGGCCGGTCGCGAGACCGGCCCCGTATGCCACGGTGAACAGAAGAGGATGTCGCGCCCTCATCGCGACTGGGCATCTACTGCTGCTGCGGCATAACCTCTCCGGCTTTTCCGCAGCGCGGAGCGACCGAAATCTTGCGTAATGCTTCCATGACCACGACCTCGATGGCAGCCCGGCTTTGCTCCTTCTCGAGATTGACCTCCGTCACGACGGAGCCCTCGCGGCTCGACACATAGCGGGGCGGCACTCGATTCAGCGCATAGGTCAGCACATCTTCCCGACACAGATCGCAGCCGCAGAAAGCTGGGAAGTGCGGCCGCAGGGTAGCGTACGCCGCAACCACATGCTCCTCGACCAAATTCTTGATCACAGGACGGCGAGTGTGGTCGCGACCAGCGAGCCGGTGAAGGTCGATCCGGTCGTCCCGGTAAGCTGCACGCTGTGGTACTCGCCGATGGCAGTGACTGGAAGATCGACGAGCACCATGTGATTGCCCCGGGTTCGTCCCAGCATGAGATCGCCCCGCTTGGCGGGCCGCTCGACCAGTACCTCGTGGATGCTGCCGACTCGGGCCATGTTCTTCCGCCGGGCATTGGCGCGTACCGCGTCGACCAGGCGGGCCAGGCGCTCTGAGGCCAGCGAGTCCGGGAGGTGGTCCCGGAGACGCACAGCCGGCGTACCCTCACGAATCGAATACTTGAAGGTGTAGGCATCGTCGAAGTCGGCTTCGGTGACCAGACTCAGCGTCTGCTCGAAGTCGGACTCCGTCTCTCCGGGGAAGCCAACGATGATATCGGTAGAAAAGGTGATGCCGGGTATAGCCTCACGGAGCCGGTGCACCACCTCCAGGTAGCGTTCGCGGGTATAGCGCCTGAGCATACGCTTGAGCACGGGGTTCGAGCCGCTCTGGACCGGCAAGTGGACGTGCTCGCAGACGGCCGGTGTCTCCGCCATGGCTTCGACCACCCGGGACGTGAAATCAGTCGGATAGGGACTGGTAAATCGGAGGCGGCGGAGGCCTTCAATCTGCCCCGCCGCGCGCAACAGGTCGGCAAAATCGTGCGAGCCGTCGTGGTAGCTATTGACGGTCTGCCCCAGCAGAGTGATTTCGCTAGCGCCCTGCGCAACGAGAGCTCTGATTTCTCGGTCCACATCTTCCAGCCTGCGGCTCCGCTCCGGGCCCCGTGTCTGGGGCACGATGCAGAAGGTGCACCGGTAGTCGCACCCACGCTGTACCGTGACGAACGCGCTGGGCGCCTTTTCCCGCGCTGGCGGGACATCCTCGTAGTGCTCCCACGACCGGAACTCCGTGTCGCTCATTCTCTGCCCCGCGTGCGCCAGACCTAGTAGCTCAGGGAGATTGCGATAGGCATCCGGCCCGACCACGAGGTCCACCTGCGGCACTTTGTCCAGGAGCGCAGGGCCCAGGCGTTGAGCCATGCAGCCGACCACCCCGAGGACCGACCCGTGCCGCTTGTACCGCTGGAGCTCACCCATCCTTCCGATCACTCGCTGCTCCGCATGATCGCGAACTGCGCAGGTGTTGACCAGCATCACGTCGGCATTCGATGGGTCTTCCGAGCGTACATACCCCTCGCGCCCGAGCACTCCCAGCATCAGCTCGGAGTCCGCCACATTCATTTGGCAGCCATATGTCTCGAGGTATACGCGTTTGGGCATGGGGCAATTATAGCGGGGCGGAGGGGCGGCGGGGCAGCGGTGCGGCGCCGGTGCGTTCTGGTTGGTGATAAGAGTTCGTGGTGATGTGGCGCTTGATGGCCTGCCCCGCTGCCCCGCTGCCAAGTGTACTACGGCCGAACCGATACACCTAGCGAAAGGATGAATGCGCGCTCCGAATACACTTCGTCTGATCGCCAGACGTGCTCCAGAGCGAGGTCAATGCCCCCGCGCTGCTGTGCGAACCTGATTCCGCTCCCTGCCGAGATGCCGACCTCGTGACCCTGGGATCCAGCGATCAGCGGAAACGGGAGCTGGCGGTACCGAGCTCCCACACGGATCGGTCGCCGGGAGGGCTGTCGCGGGTCCGGG
>DATADG010000089.1:0-23056 GCA_036258655.1 Gemmatimonadales bacterium
TGGAGCAGGTGGGTCTTTCCCACGCCGCTCGCGCCGACCACCACGAGTGGGTTGTACCGGATGGCAGGCTCGGCGACGACGGCCCGGGCCGCCTGGAGGGCCATGCGGTTCCCGGCCGACTCGAACAGGTCGTCCAGGCGCCAGATCGGGAGCGGCGCCGGGGGTGGATGCGCGCCCTGGCGAGCGCGTTGCGTCACCGCCTCCGCTCCCGAGACATCGTCAGGATCGCGGAAGGCGCTGGACCCGGCGAGCGAGGGCGCCAGCTCCGCTGCTTCGGCGTGGAGTGCTTGCAACCGGCGGACGTCGGATTCGAACTGCCGCAGCACCTGCTCGGGATCGTTGGTCATTTCCTGCTGGAGCAGTGCCTCGAGCCGCCCGGTGCTGAACCCCTCCCCTTCCCATCGCAGAATGGCAGCGGCCACTTTCGTGCGCCACGAGTCGACCTGCTCGGCCACCGTGGCCGACACCTCGGAGAGAAAGTCACCGAACTCGTCGGTAGAGGTCGGAGAAGACGGCGATGAGGGACTCACCGGGGCCGCCCTCTCCGCCTCCTTCGTCCTCTCCACCTTTTCCGCCTTTTCCCCAGTCGCCAGCGCGCGGGCCTGCTCCGGCTTGAGGGGAGTGTCGCTCACCGCCTGGAACGCCACCAGGCGATTCAGCGCTCCGAGCAGCTCGCGCACGTTGTCGATGACCAGTGACCCGACGGCCTCGAGCACCCCCTCCGCGAAGCGGGCTTTACGCTCCTCTGCCTTTCTCCGCAGAATGGCAACGCGAGTTTCGTAATCGGGCGCTCCAATATCTATGACGAGGCCTCCCGCGAAGCGTCGGATCAATCGCTCGTCCAATGCTTCGATCTCGGCAGGCGGGCGATCACTTGTGAGAACGATCTGGCGGTTGTTCGTCTGGAGAGCGTCGCTGAGCCGAAGCAGCTCGGCCTGCATCTCCCTTCGATGGGTCAGGAACTGCACGTCATCGACCAGGAGCAGATCGACATCCACGAACCGGCGGCGATACGCCTCTCCCTGGCCGGCGGCTACCGCGGCATGGAAGGACTCCACAAACTCGTCCAGCGTCAGGTATTCGATCGTGAGACCGGGATTGATCGCCCGGGCGGCGTGGCCGATACCCATGAGCAGGTGGGTCTTTCCCAGCCCCGGACGGGCATAGATGAAAAGCGGGTTGTATACCGTTCCCGGGGACTCGGCCACGGCCTTGGCAGCGGTGAACGCCAGGCGGTTCGCCGCACCCACTACGAGCGTGTCGAAGCGGTAGAGAGGATTCAGCGTCGCCGTCACGCGACAGCGCTCCCGGCAGCGAGCCGCTTGAGGACCAGCTCCGAGACGCCCTTTAGCGTTTCGAACACGCCCGTTCCGTGCAGCGCGTCGGCGCTGAAGCTCTGCACCGAGCGAAAGTTGAGCGCGTCATCCATTTCGTCCGGCGTCAGGATGAGATCGCGGGGGAGGTCCTGCTTGTTGTACTGAAACACGATCGGGAGCTGCCGTATATCCACTCCCTGCGCGAGTAAGTTGTCCTGGAGGTTCTGCAGGCTTTCGAGATTGTCATCGAACCGGCGTGCCTGGCTGTCGGCCACAAAGACAACTCCATCGGCTCCCTGGAGCACCAGTTTCCGGGTGGCGTTGTAATAGCTCTGGCCGGGTACCGTGTAGAGCTGAAACTTGGTACTGAAGCCGGATATGGAGCCCAGCTCCAGCGGCAGGAAATCGAAGAAGAGCGTGCGGTCGGTTTGCGTCGCCAGTGAGACCATTCGCCCCCGGCGCGCCTCCGGTACTCGCCCATAGACATACTGCAAGTTCGTCGTCTTGCCGGACCGGCCGGGTCCGTAGTAGACGATTTTGCAGGTGATCTCGCGGGCCGTGAAGTTGACGAGAGACATACCGGGTCACCGTCCAAAGAGTTCTTTGAGACTCGTATCGAGCTCGCGCTCGAAGTTCTCGGGGAGCGGCGCGGCACGAGTCTGTTCTCGGGGCGCGGCCGCGACCAACTCCTGCACCATCTGATCGAAGAAAAGCTGAACCAGTCCCACCGACGTCTCGGCTCCGAACACGACGAGTCCGATCCAGCGTCCGCGCGGAGTACCGAACGCCGAAAGCATGCAGCTCTGGCGAACGCCGCCATGCACCAGAGCGGCAAAGCGCGAAGCACCCATGATCCGCGCCAGCTCCTCGGTCGATGCTACGATGGCAGCACCCAGCGCCGCCGCCGTCATGACCTCCACGGACCGGGAGAACCCGTGCTGCGCCACCACCTGCCCCGACGTCGTCATCAGCAGGATCAGGCGGGCGGAGGACTCGTCGATGAACGTCTGCAGGGGCGCGGCAACCCAGGGCTCGAGTGCACGCATCAGACCAGACGCCCGACCGCATCGAGCATCTGCACCCGCGCGAGCCCCAGGTTGGCATCGACGCCGGCAACCGCCACCAGCACCAGATCGCTTCTGCCAGGAGCCGCCAGTACAGAGCCACTGTTGCCCCGCAGATGCACGAAGGTTGGCGCGCGCATCCCTGCGCGGTTCGTTGCGCGGTCGAGCCGCTGCACCAAGCTGGCGGCGAGCGCAGCGATCGCTCTGCCGTCGATGCCATCCATCAATCGCTCTGCTACTACCAGGCCGTCGGTACCAGAGATCAGCAGGGACCCGCGCACACCGGGCACCTGGGTGACTTGTTCGAGCGCGGCTTCGGCTTCGCTCATCGATGACTTCCCAGCCACTGACGTGCCTCACGGGCTGCGCGTTCGGCGATCAGACCAAGACGAGCCAGCGGCAACGAGGCCTCGCGAACGGTCAGCAGCATGGTATCGGGCGTCGGGGGAACGAGGTACAGGTTGCCCTCGGGTGATTCGACGGCGATGGCCTGCCAGCTTCCCAGACCGAGAAGCCGACTGGTGCGTGCGGCCTCCTTGGAGACCCCTGCCAGCTCTGCGGCGACCCGGTCCCCCACGTCCTCCTTGCTCGGACTTAACAACGTGCCGTTCAACCGCAGGCCGTTAGAGTCCACCAGCATGATGCCCTCATTGCCGCTCGCGCCGTTCGACGCTGCCGCCCATTCCTGTGCCGGCGGGGCGGGCTCGACCTCTTCCGTTATGACTTCCGCCGGGATCTCGGTCGCGGCCGGTGCAACGGTGGAGCTCCTCACCCGCTCGATGGCCTGGGTAATCGAGACGTCATCGGGATCGACCTCCGCCGCCCGACGCAAGTGATCGAGTGCCGCCGCCACATCCCCCGCCCGGAAATACAGAAAGGCGATTCCCTTCAGGGCTCCGATCCGCATCGGATCGAGTCGCAGTGCCTCTGCCCAGGCATCGAAGGCGCCGGCAAGGTCGCCCTGGTCGCCGAGAATTCGTGCGAGTAGGTCGTGCGCATCGGCCAGGGCCGGGTAGCGGCTGAGGCCTCCCCGAGCCACCTTGTAGGCCGCATCCAGTTGCCCGCGCCGTCGCAGTGCCTCGCCGAGCTCCAGGAACGCCAGACTGGACGGCTCGTCCGCCAGGCGAGATGTCAGGGTCGTGATTTCATCAGTCACGGTAACTCTCCAGCTCCTCAGCCAGAATTTCCGCGGCTTGCCGCAGCCGCTCGACTTCGGGTGTGAGCGCCTCTTCGGCAGGCGTGCGAGTCCCCAGCCGAGACCAGCTCTTCCAGGTGTCGGCGGCTGCGCGGAAACGCCCCAGCGCCGCCTGACACACACCAAAGAGGCGACGGGCCTCCGGCATGAGGGGATCGTCACGCAGGAGCTCCTGAACGACAGTAGCCGCTCGCTCATACTCTCCCCGGCCAAGCGCCTCTCGCACTGGCGCGAGAGCACCCCCGTGATCCCGCCCGTTTTCGGACGCGCTTCCAGTTTCCAGCACCACCACACCGGCTGCCGCGAGACTGTAAATGGTGCGCGCGATATCGAATTCCGACCGCCCGAGCGTATCGGCGAGTGCGTGCAAGTCGCGATGGCCATCCACCGCTGCCAGGACTTCCCATTCCAGTGGCGCCAGGTCGAGCTTCCCAGTGGCCGGTGCGTCGGGCGGAGGAAGTCGCGGAACGACTCGCAGGTGCGGCACCTTGTGTTCGATCCGCGACCACTCATCGAGGCGTCTGGCCGACTCCATCAGCAGTCCTTCGGTCGGAATCCTCGTTGGCGAATCGACCAGTGCCTCAGAAGCCGCGCCTTCCTCAAAACGGAAGTGACCCTCAGTCCAGCTCAGCAGATCGAGAATGGTCTCCTCGGTTAGAGCTTTGAGCTGCCGCTCCAATTCTCGACGAGAGATGGCACCGAGGGCGACCAGGATTTCACCCAACCTCCGGGTATCCCCCTTTTCCTGCAGAGCCAGCGCACGGTCGAGATCTCGAGCGGAGATCTTGCTCATCCGAACGAGCCGGGCGCCGAACCTCTGGGGATTTTTCCCCAGCGTGGCCGCGACTACTCCGCCGGCTTCAAAGGAGACGGAAGCCGCCGTTTGCCGCAGCTCCGATGTCACTCGCAGGACACCAGTCTTCCGGCCCAGGTCGAGCAGCTGGAACACGTCCTGGATGTGGAACTCCTTGAGAGGTCCTTCGAGCGCCATGCTCAGCTTGCTCCGGCAAAGATGTGCTGCAGGTCGCGCGCGGATCGGGCGCGGCTTCGCGCCTCGACCGCAAACGGCCCATCAGGGTCCAGCTGAATGACGCGGTCCCAGACTTGCACGGCTTGGTCAAATTGACGCTGCCGGGCAAAGCCGGTGCCCTGGTGATACAGCGCCGCGGGATGATCGGGGTTGAACCGTAAGACGCGGGCGAACGCCTCCAATGCCTGGGCCGTCCGTCCGTCTTCCAGCAGCGCCCTTCCCAACGCTGTCAGCACCTCCAGCTCGTAAGGATCGGCTTCCAACACCTGCACCAACACCGGGATCGCTGCCTGGGGGGACTCCGTGCGCCGAAGCAGGTCCGCCAGCGCCAGCGCCGCCGGACCGTAGGTGGGCAGAAGGTCCAGCGATCGCTCGTAGGCCGCTCGAGCCGCCGCCCACTCGTGCTGTTCCTCTTCCAGGGCGCCGAGCTCGCACCAGACTCGCACCATCGAGGGATCCAGGTCCAACGCGGTATGAAAGGCGTCCAGGGCGGCTGCGCGGTCGCCCAGCTGTGCGAGCGCCTGGGCTTCGAGGTGGAACAACTCGGGCTGGCGAGGGGTGATACGCTTCGCCTGACGGACGCTGTCCAGCGCCCCCGCCGCATCCCCCGCAGCAAGCCGCACTCGAGCTCGTGCCGTCAGCACCGCAGGATTGCCCCGCACGCGGGATGCAAGCTCCTCAGCCAAGGGGGCCGCCTCGGCAGCACGGCGCAGCGCCAGCAGCGCCCGTATCTCACCCAGGACGGCATCAGGATTGGTTGGCTGGGTTGTCCTTCCTTCGCGATAGCGCTCCAGCGCCTCGCCGTACAGTCCCTTCTTCAAGAAGATGTCGCCCAGCATAACCGAGGTGACGCTGCTGGGGGCTCCTCTCGTGCGGGCACGGTTCAGCTCATTGGCCGCCTGATCGAGCAGTCCCTTGGCCACGAGGTCGCGGGCGAGCTCCAGTGACTCGTCTGCCGGACCGGCAGCGCTCTGCGGAACGGCCGGTGCCAGCTCTTCGAACAGCCGGTCGAGTGCCGGTGAATCGAAGCTGAACTCGCCGGCCAGCTCTTCACCGCTGACATCGGCGATCAACTCGGGGGCGATCGGGATGGTGGGATCCTCGTACTGGAGATCGATGGCCAGCGCAAACTTCTGCGGCACGTACAGCGGCTCGAGCTCGAGCGCCCGCCGGGTCTCGCGCAGCGCACCGTCGAAGTCTCCCAGCTGGCTCAGCACAAAGCTCAGGTTGTAGTGTGCGGCCGCAAAGTCGGGGTCGAGATCGACCGCCTTCCCGAATGCATTGCGTGCCTCCTCGAACCGCCGCAGCTCGACCAGGACCAGACCCACTCCATTCCAGCCGATCGCGCTGGCAGGTTGCTCTTTTAAGGCTCGCTGATACTCCTCCAACGCGGCCTGGTACTGCCGTCGCTGAAGGAGGAGCAGTGCGAGATTGAGACGTGCGGTGAGCAGCGGTTGCGTCCCGCTCAGGGCGCGCCGGAACGCCGCGACGGCTGAGTCGGACCCCGGTTCGCTGGCCCGGATGACGCCGAGATTGTTCCAGGCCAGCTGGTAGGCCGAGTCGATTGCCACCGACTTTTCATAGGAGGCAATCGCCTCCGATCGGCTGCCTGACTGGTGCAGGCACACGCCTCGCTCATTCCACAGCTTGGGTGAGTCGGGGTATTCCTCGACGAGAGCATTGTACAGCTCGAGCGCTGCGGAGAGATCTCGCCGCAGAATGTGCAGTTCCGCCATGGCCTGCAGATTAAGCCGGCGATCTTCCCCTACCTGGAGACCGAGCTGGTACTCCTTCAGCGCATCGTCGTGGTATCCCTGCTGCCGGAGCGCCAGGCCGAGATTGTAGTGAGCGAGGAGAGCTCCAGGGATTGGCTGAGGGGCAGAGGGGCGGCGGGGCGGTTGGGCAGGCTCGAGCGATCTCTCGTGTGGCTCAGCCGCGGGCTTTTCACCATCCCGCCCATCCAGCCGCGAGCGGGTACCCGCCCCACTGCCCCGCTGCCCCGCCAACGAAAGATTGGCCTGTGCCCGGCCGAGCATCGGATTCAGCGCGATGGCGCGCTTGGTCGCCGCGCGGGCCGCCTCGTGTTGGCCCAGGTCACCGTAGACAAAGGCGAGCAGGTAGTGCGCCTCGGCGTAATCGGGATTCCGCGCCACCGCTTCCTTCAGTGCGACCAGCGCCAGCTCAGTGAGCCCGCGATTGTAGAGCACCTCGCCGCGATAAAATCGCGCGACTGGATTATCCGGCTCCAGATCGCATGCTCTTGCAAGCCAGTCGCTCGCGGCATCGAGGCGCCCCCGAGCTTTTTCGGCCAATCCGAGTTGCAGCATCGCCGGCACATCATTTGGATGGGCGGCCAGCAACGCTTCAAACTCGGTAGTTGCCTTGTCGTGCTGGCCCAGCATGGCATAGGCACGACCGAGCTCCCAGCGGGCAGCGCGGTCGGCGGGCTTCTCATTGACCCGCTCCCGCAGCTCTCCAATTCGCCGGTCGTAATGGCCGCTATCACGGTACGCGATTTCAAGGTTCGCCTGCGCTACCTGCATCTTCGAATCCAGCTCGAGCGCGCGGGCAAACTCGCTAATCGCCTCCTCGATCAGGCCTTTTTGATAGTAGAGAACACCGAGGTTGTTGTGGGCGCCGGCATCTGAAGGATCGATGCGCCGGGCGAAGGAGCGGAGGACTGTGAGGTCGCGCTCCGAGAGCGCGGGCGCCGGCATGGCCTAGGGAACGCGGATGGCGTCGAAGATGGATCGCAAGGCCGAAACATCGGGGAGCAGCAGGAAATGGCCTCCCAGTGACTCACTCGTGCCTTCCACCCTGAACGAAGTCTCGACGCAGAAGGCGTAATCGCGATCATGACCGAAATTCAGCTGCGCGGACGTGAGGACCGCTCCGCTGAGATCGATGACGAGGCTGGGCACGGACGGGACCAGCATCATCCCCAAGAAATCGCTGAGGGCGTTGAGATATGCGCTCGCGAGAATGTTGCCGGCTTCCTTGAGACCCGAGTGCTCCATCTCCCCCAAGATCGTGGTGCCTCCCGGCGAGCGGCGGAGGAGGAAGTCACAGAGCGTGTACGCCGCGCGCTCCGGGAACACGACCATGGCCCGCCCCGTCAGGTCGCCCATGATGTGCATGAGCACAGCGGCAACCACGGCGCTGGGCGCCCCGATCAGATCACATGCTTCCTCCAGAGGGCGCACGTAGACCCGGGGCACGGTGATCATGATGGTACGGTTGGTCATGCCCGAGAGTGCCGTAGCGGCATGGCCGGCCCCAATGTTGGCGACCTCACGGATGGCATCGAGTTGCGACTCTGTCAGGTCACGCACGTCTTCCATGGAACCTCCTACAGGAGAGCGGCAGCATCCAGAATCAGCGCCGGCGCACCATCGGCGAGAATCGTTGCACCGCCGACGTACGGCGGGAGCCCGCGCGGGGCGTCAAATGGCTCGACCACGATATCCTGCTGGCCCACTAACGCATCCACCACCAGGGCAGTGCGCCGATCGCCAACCTCCAGGATGACAGTGGGTCTCCGGGTTGCAGTACTGCTCGCGCGGGACGCAACCAAGGCGCGGAGGTGCACCGTGGGGATTACTTCGTCACGAACGACGAGCGCCTCCCGATCGCGGATCGCGGTAACCGCGCGGTGATCGAATTCGACAGTTTCTGCGACATACACCAGCGGCACCGCATAGCGTTCACCGCCCGCTTCTGTGAGGAGCGCGCGGACAATCGCGAGCGTCAGCGGAACCCGGATCAGGAAGGTGCTGCCTCGTCCGAGCTCAGAGCGCACTTCGAGGGTGCCTCCCAGTGCTCTCACGCGAGTCATGGCGACATCCACACCGACGCCCCGACCAGAGACTCCACTGACCTGCTCCGCAGTGCTGAACCCGGGCCGGGCAAGCACGCGAACCAGCATGTCATCTGTCAGGGAGTCGGTCTCCGGCACAGCCCCCTCCCGCCGCGCCTTTTCGAGGATCTTGTCCCGATCAATTCCGCGGCCGTCGTCTGTAACTCGGATGGCGACTGTATTTCGCTCCCGATTGGCTGACAACAGAATACGCCCCTGCGCCGGCTTGCCGGCAGCGATTCGGTCCTGGGGCGGTTCGATTCCGTGGTCGGCTGCATTACGGATCAAGTGCACCAGCGGTTCGCCGATCTCATCCAGAATGGATCGGTCCAGCTCGATCTCGCCCCCTTCGACGTCGAACCGGATCTGTTTCCCCAGGTCACGGGAGAGATCCCGTACCAGGCGAGGGAACCGCTCGAATACCTCTCCGACAGGAGTCATTCGCGAGGCGATCACCTCCGCCTGCATGGCAGCGACCAGCCGGCTGATGCGCTCACTTACCTCAAGCAGAATCGGGTCGCCGGATTCAGCGGAGAGCGCGCCCAAGCGGTTCTTGGCAACGACCAGCTCGCCCACCTGCTTCATGAGCAGGTCGAGCCGTTGGAGATCCACCCGGATCTGCCGCCCGGCGACGCGTCGCTCGGATCCCGACACCGGTTCCTCGAAGCGAATGGCCGCGACATCACCCACTCCGCTGAGCGCCTCGGTGATTTTCGCGTCCGACTCTCTTGTCTGCAGACGAAAGAACAGGCGTCCATCAAAGTCGTCGCGCTCGAGCTCAGCCAGCGGAGGCCGAATTCCGGCCACCACTCCCAGCCGCTCGGCACGGCGAAGCACCAGGGCGGCACGAGCGCCCCGCATTGCCGCACCCTGGCGGATGGTCACCTGCACTGGCCGCGATAGGGGGAGATCGCTCGCGCGCCGAGTTGGAGTGGGCTCCGCTGTGGTTCCCACTTGAGCGACTGGCTGCTGGGTACTGGTCGAGACGGCGTCGAGCTCGCGAATGAGCTCCGGTTCGATGGCTGCGTCAGAACCGCCGGCCGCAGCCTCGACCGCCGTCGCCAGACCATCGATCGCTCGGAATAGAAGTTGAAAGATCGCAGGTTCAGCTTGCCGGTGTCTCTGCCGCAAAAGGTCGAGCAGATTCTCGATGCGATGAGCCAGGTCGGCCACCGCCTCGTACCCCATCGTGGCGGCCATACCCTTGATGGTGTGCATCGAGCGAAAGAGCCGGTCCACTGGCTCCAAGGAGGACGGCTCGGCCTCCCACGCAAGCAGCGAACTATTGCACGTCTTGAGGTGCTCGCGGCTCTCGGTTACAAACAGCGCGGCGTATTTGGAGAGGTCCATGGGTTACGCCAGGACGCGCTGAACCGCCTCGAGCACTCGGGATGGCTGGAAGGGCTTGACCACGAAATCCTTGGCGCCTGCCTGGATGGCCTCGACAACCAGGGCCTGCTGCCCCATTGCGCTGCACATCAGGATCTTTGCGTCGGGATCGGACTTGCAGATTTCCCGCACGGCTTCGATGCCGCCCATGTCCGGCATCACGATATCCATGGTAACCAGGTCCGGCTTGAGCTCGCGATATTTCTGCACCGCCTGTACCCCGGATTCTGCCTCGCCCACCACCTCGAAGCCGGCCTGGCTCAGGATATCGCTGATCATCGTGCGCATGAAGATGGCGTCATCACAGACCAGTACGGTGTGGTTCACAAGCTCCTCCCCTTTAGCCGCCGATAATCGGCGCGAAAACGGCGTCGACGTCAAGCAGAATGAAGTGTCGGTCCGATGCGAGCCCCACTGCCTTGACCAGCCGGGGATCAACTCCGGGCAGCTCCCGGCGTTCGACAACGGAACCAGCCGGCACCTCGAGGAAGTCCATTACCTGTCCCACTCCGAGGCCATACGTCTTACCCTTGACCTCGAGCACGACTATGGCCCCCTCGTCGGACGCGCGGCGATCCTGCTGCAGCAGCAGATGTCCGTCGAGCACAGTCAGCAGGCCGCCTCGAACGTTGACCAGCCCTTCGACGGTATCCGGCACTCCTGGAATCCGGGTAGCCGGGAGGCGAGGGAGGATCTCACGCACGATCCCTGCCGGGGCCGCGCAGACAACCTCACCAATGCGAAAGATGACGGCGTGAAGCGCGGGGGAATTAGCCATCTCTATTGAGGAACCGAAGATAGCCGAGGGGGTCAGGGCGAGCAACCAGCTCATCTCCTCCAGCAGCGGCGAGCGCAGCCCTCAGATCAGCAGGCCATTCCGAGAAGAACTCAAGTGGTGCTCCGCTGAGAGGATGGCGGAATGCCAGAGCAGCAGCGTGAAGCGCCTGTCTGGGTGCGGCATGCTCGATACGATCGGCGGCGCGGCGTTGGGCCCCTGAGATGCGGCGGCTGCCTCCTCCGCCGTAGACCGGATCACCCACGATCGGGTGACCAACGTGCTCCAGATGCAGGCGGATCTGGTGGGTGCGTCCGGTATGCAGCTCCAGTCGCAGGAGATCTACCACGTCGAACCTTGCCACCACCGATGCCACCGTTCTGGCCATGCGTCCCCGCGGAGACACCTGCATCCGCTTCCGGTCCTGTGGGTGCCGAGCCACCGGCGCATCGATTGTGAGCGGACTGGAGCTCAGATGTCCCCAGCTGAGCGCTGCGTAAACTCGCTGGACACGCCGCGCGGCGATGGCTGCTCCCAGCCGCCGGTGCGCCAGATCGGTCTTCGCGATGATCATGAGGCCAGAGGTGTCGCGGTCCAGCCGGTGGACGATGCCGGGTCTTCCCTCCGCCCCCCCAGCCAGCGTCGTGCCGCGGGCCACCAGCGCATTTACCAGGGTGTCGTCCCAGTGACCCGGCGCGGGATGCACTACCAATCCAGCTGGCTTATCAATGACAGCCAGTTCTTCATCTTCGAAAACCACGGAAAGTGGAATGGCGCGAGGTGTCAGTGCGCGAGGGGGCTCGTGCAGAGGCATTCGGACCGTCACCTCCTCACCCCGGGACAGAAGTCGCGAGGCGCGGGCGGGTTTTCCGTCGATACTGACCAGCTTGCCGGCTAGCAGGCGGGCGGCCTGGGTGCGTGAGAGTCCGAGCTGATCCGCCAGAAATCGGTCGAGTCGCTCGGTTTGGGAGGAGAGAACGGTAAACTGAAATTGTTGAATCGAGGCGGCGTCGGCTGGGTGCGGCGGGTCTCCCGGTCCCGGCGCCCCACTGCCCCGCTTTCCCGCTGCGCTCACGCCGCTGAGGCGGACTCCGGTTCCGGCCGCCGGGCGTCCTCCCGCCACAGCGAGATGGCAAGCGCGATTGCCCCGCAGCTCACGGCGATATCGGCGACATTGAACGTCGGCCAGCGGAGGGATCCCACGCCAACATCCAGGAAGTCAACCACACCGCGTGGGCTGCGCACCCGGTCGATCAGATTACCCACCGCCCCACCGGCGACGAGCCCGAGTGCGAGCTGGCGGAATCGATCGCCTACCGGGCTGCTGCGCGACATACGGGTCAGTACAACCACGGCAACCAGCGCAACGGTAAAGAAAATCCAACGAGAGTAGGGGCCCACATGGAGCCCGAATGCCGCCCCCTGATTGTACACCAGGCGGAGCTGGAACCAGTCACCAAACACGGGAATACCCGGGGTGCGGAGCAGCGTAGCTTCGGCGATGAGCTTTGTGATCAGGTCGAGCACCACAGTAGCCAGCGCCGCCCAGGCAAACAGCCGCCGCTCCGAGCCGGGAGCCGACGGCTCAGCGGCGTTTGCCATCTTCTTCCTTCTCCTTACAGGTAATACAAAGCCGCGCGTGCGGCAGGGCGTCGAGCCGCTCGAAGTTGATTTCCTGCCCGCACTGATGACAGTGGCCGAACCGCTCAGGACTCCCATACAGCCGGCGCAGGGCTTCATTCACGTGCCAGAGATACCGACCTTCTTGCGAGGCAAAAAGAAACTGCTTTTCCCGCTCCATCGCGTCAGTTCCCTGATCGGCCATGTGAAACGAGTAGGAAGAGAGATCGCCGTCGGAGGATTGCAGGGTGGCGTTGAAGGATTCGTCGTAATACCCGAGCTCCTTCATGACGCGGGCCCGCTCCTCCATAAGGCGCTTCTCGAAATATGCAAGCTGTTTCTTGTTCATTACTCGTCCATTGGTTGAGGGGCGGCCGACGTCCGACCGTCCCGGTAACGTTGCACTCCCACCACCGCCCCGTGTCCATCGACGTCGATCCGATGCTCCAGATCCGGCGCCGGTGCGCGGGCGCCGACTTGCAGACCACGAGCCAGAGTTTCTCCGCGGATAAAGCCGGCGTGAGCTTTCACCGCCTCGACGACCGGCTCGTCACCATCGATCCAGAGCGCAATGCGGTCGGTGTATGCGTAGCCGGCCTCTTTGCGAATCCGCTGAACCCGGTTGACCACCTCTCGAGCTATTCCCTCGCGCTGCAGAGCATCATCGAGCTGGGGATCCAGTGCCGCTACGTAGGCGCCATCGCTTTGTACCAGCCAATCCGTGGTAACTTCGCGCTCCACGGCAACGTCCTCCGGCAGAAAGGTCACCGACTCGCCATCGAGATCCAGTGTGGCTGGACTCCCGGCTTCTAGCTCCCGAAGCTGGACCGGTGACAAGGCGGCCGTCGCGGCAGCAACGGTCGGGGTGCGCTTGCCATAGCGCTTGCCCAGCGTCCGGTAGTTGGGCTTGGGTCGAAGCCGCACCAGGTCGGTATCAGACGTCACGACCTCGACCTTCTTCACGTTGACCTCCAGCCGGAGCAGCTCGAGCAGCTGGTCCAGCGTCGGACCGCGCACTCCCGCGGGTACCGCCACCTGCATGCGACCCAGCGGCTGCCGAACCCGGATATTCCGCTCCTCACGTGCCGAGCGTGCCAGGGATGCGAGCCGTCGCACGGCGTCCATGGCTGCGTCCAGCTCCGGCGCCTGCTGGTCCCGCGGTACCGGAAACCGAGCAAGGTGCACGGAAGTTCCCGTGAGGGCCCGGTGCAGCCAGTCACTGGCGAATGGAGCAGCCGGCGCCAGCAGTCGGGCTACGGTACTCAACGCGTCGTGCAGCGTGGCGAGGGCTGCCGGATCGGCCTCGGCGTCGGGCGCCCAGAACCGGGCCCGATTGATGCGGACATACCACTGCGACACATCATCGACGACGAAGTCCATGATGGCGCGCACTCCGGCTGTAATGTCGTACCGTGCCCACGCTTGAATCGCCAGCTCGACAGTGGCATCCAGACGGCTCTGGAGCCAGCGATCCACCAGCGGCCGCTCGCGAGGCGGTGGCGACGAGGACGGCGTCCATTCGCCCGCGTAGCCGGCAAAGAAGGTGTAGGTATTTCGCAGAGCGTTGAAGAACTTGCCGGCGACTTCAGGAATGGTTCGTGGGTCGAAACGCTTTGGCAGCCACACCTGGCTGGAGGCGAGCAGGTACAGCCTGATAGTGTCGGCGCCGAACTGCTCGATCATCGCCCAGGGATCCACCACGTTTCCCTTGCTCTTCGACATCTTCTGCCCTTCGGCATCGAGCACCAGCTCGTTGACGACGACATGCCGGTATGCCGGGCTGTCGAACGCGGCGACCGCGATTGCCAGGAGTGAGTAGAACCACCCGCGCGTCTGATCTACTCCTTCGCAGATGAAATCTGCAGGGAAGTGGCTCCGGAACTCGCCCTCATGCTCGAACGGGTAGTGCCACTGGGCGTAAGGCATCGCCCCGGAATCGAACCAGGTATCGATGACCTCGGGCGTGCGGCGCATCATCCCTCCGCAGCCACAGCGCCAGGTGTATCGGTCGATAAATGGCTTGTGTGGATCGAAGTCAGCCGGCAGCGGATTGCCCCATCGCTCGGAGAGCTGCGCGTAGCTCCCGATAACTTCCACGTGACCGGAGTCCTGCTCGCAGACCCAGACCGGGAGCGGGGTTCCCCAGTAGCGGTCGCGCGAGAGTGCCCAGTCCACATTGTTCTCCAGCCATTCACCGAAGCGCCCCGCGCCGACTTCTGGTGGATGCCAGCTCACCTGCCGGTTGAGCTCCAGCATGCGATCCTTCACCGCAGAGGTCCGAACGAACCAGGAATCCCGAGCGTAGTAAATGAGAGGGCTCGAGCAGCGCCAGCAGTGGGGATAGCTATGGGTGTGCTGCTGGCTCAAGTGCCAGCGACCCTCCTGTTTGAGTCGTTGAATGATGAGATCATTTGTTTCTCGCGCCGTCACCAGCCGACCTTCGATCTCGGGCCAGTTGGTGCCGCTGAAAGTGCCGTCGGGGGCGACAGGTCTCACCAGCGCCAGGTCGTGCTCCAACCCCGCCTGGAAGTCATCGGCGCCGAACGCCGGCGCGAGATGCACCAGCCCGGATCCGTCTTCCGCACTGACGAAGGGGGCCCCAATCACCACTCGGGACTTGCGATCGTCGGGTAGCGTCACGACCTCGAGCGGCCGCCGGTAGCGCCGTCCGACGAGCTCGCGCCCGCTGAAGGTTCGAGCCGCTCCGAACTCGCTGAAGCTGGGAGCGCCCCGCTGCGCGCTGCTGGGCAGCGAGGCTCTGGAGGTCGCCAGAATCAGTCTGCGATCGCCGACCTGGTATTCCCCATACTCAAGTTCGGGATGGACCGCCACGGCGACGTTGGAGAGAAGTGTCCACGGCGTGGTGGTCCAGACGAGCAGTTGGCGATCCGGATCATCCGCTAGCGGAAATGTGACGTAGACCGAATTGGTCGTGACGGTTTCGTATCCGAGCGCCAGTTCATGACTCGACAACACCGTCCCGCAGCGCGGACAATAGGGCAGCACGCGATGTCCCCGGTACAGGAGAGCGCGCTGGTGCAATCGCTGCAGCAGCCACCACACGCTCTCTACGTACGGGTTGCTGCATGTGATGTAGGGATTCGCGTAGTCCAGCCAGTAGCCTATCCGGTCCGAGAGACTTTCCCACTCTGCCTGATACCTGAATACGCTCTGACGCGCGCGGGCGTTGAACTCCTCCACCCCAAAACGCTCAATGTCTTTCTTGCCGCTCAGCTTCAGCTCCTTCTCCACCTCGATTTCCACCGGAAGTCCATGGGTGTCCCATCCGGCAATGCGGGTCACTGACTCGCCTTGCATGGAATGAAACCGGCACACCAGATCCTTTATGGTCCGCGAGAACACGTGATGGATCCCGGGACGTCCATTGGCGGTTGGTGGACCCTCGTAGAACACGAAAGGTCGGCCGTCGCGGTGGGCGTCCGAGACCTGGTGAAAGAGCTGCTCGTCTTTCCAGAGCGCGAGCTGGCGCTGCTCCAGCTCGGCCGGCGTGAGGTCAGGCCAGGAAGGAAACGCCATCAGGGGAGGCGCTCCACCAGCCCCGCAATCAGGCGAGTCAGCGAGGGCTCGGCCCGTCGAGCCGTCTCGATGATTCGCGTGATATCGGTGGGCTCCAATGCGTCAGGCAGACACTGATCGGTGATGATGGACAGACCGACAGTCCTCATTCCAGAGTGGGTGGCAACGATCACCTCAGGTACCGTCGACATCCCGACCACGTCGGCGCCCATACCCCGGAGCATCCGGTATTCGGCCCGAGTCTCCAGATTCGGCCCCGGCACCGCCACGTACACTCCCTCTCGCAGTGCAATACCGAGCTCCCGGGCAACAGTACGGGCGAGCGCTCGAAGCTCTGGATCATAGGGTGCCGACATGTCGGGAAACCGGGGTCCTAGCCGCTCGTCGTTGTACCCGATCAGCGGATTATCCCCCAGCAGGTTGATGTGGTCACTGAGGAGTACGAGGTCACCAGGATTCCAGAGCGGATGCATCCCTCCACACGCATTGGATACCACCAGCACGCGCGCGCCGAGTGCACGCATCACCCTCACCGGGAAGGTCACTTCGGCCAGGCTGTATCCCTCGTACCGGTGAAACCGTCCCTGCATCGCGATCACGTCGCGACGACCGAGACGGCCGATAAGCAACCGGCCAGCGTGGCTCTCGACGGTCGACAGCGGAAACCCAGGAATCTGTTCGTAGGGTACCGAGGCATCCACCGCGATCTCATTGGCAAGCCCGCCCAGGCCCGTACCGAGAATGATGCCGATCTCCGGGACGGCCGGGGCAGCCTTCCGGACCACGGCGGCCGCTGCTTCGATTCGATCGTAGAGCGGAGGTGCTGCGGTCATCGGGAGCGACCCGGGACAGTCTCGCCCGCGGAATCGGACGTATCCGGCCTGACCCGGCGCTGCAGACCATCCACTTCACCGAGGTGCCGCTCGAGGAGCGTTCGGAAGCTCGCGACGTAGGCGGTGAACTGCCGCGCCACTGCGTCAGCTCGCTCGCGGACAATCGCCTCCTCCTGGTGCGCCCGCTCCAGGATTCGCTCCGCCTCGGCCCTCGCCTCCCGCAGAACCAGTTCGGCCTCACGCTCCGCCTGTTCCCGACTGTCCACCCGCAGCTGCTGTGCTGCGACCAGCGCTTCGTTCATGGCGCGCTCGCGCTCGCGAAATGCCCGCAGCTGTTCCTGTAAGCCCCGGAGCCGCTCCTCGTGCTGCGCCCGGTCTCGCAGCAGGCGTTCCAGCTCCTCGGAGATCGCCAGCTTGAACTCATCCACCTGAGCCCGATCGTAGCCCCTGACAGCACGGGCAAACTCCTGGGATCGGACATCCAGCGGCGTCAGATGAAAAGCATGATCGTCGGTCATGTATGCCGCTCCCCAAAGAGCACGGTACCCAGGCGGATCATCGTTGCCCCTTCCTCTACAGCGGCCGGGTAGTCGCCCGACATTCCCATCGACAACTCAGGCAGCGCATGCCCCGATCGTTCTCCGGCGTCCCGCAGCTCTCGTAGCAGGCGGAAGGCGCGATGTTGCTCCGCGGTGTTTTCAGTCAACGCACTTATCGTCATCAGCCCCTGAACCTGGAGCCGCTCGAACCCGCGGAGCTGGTCCAGCAGGCGCGGCAGATCTCCTGGCGCGACCCCGCCCTTTTGTGGCTCGTCGGAACAGTTTACCTGGACCAGGACCGGCTGACGACTGCCCGCTGGTACCCGGCGATCCAGCTCGGCCGCAAGCTCCGCACGATCAATCGAGTGGATCAGTACGAAACGCCCTGCCGCGTGCCGGGCCTTGTTGCGCTCGAGAGTCCCAATCAGGTGCCAGTCGAGCGACAGATCCGCGAGCGTATCCTGCTTCTGTAGTGCCTCCTGGACCCGGTTTTCACCAATGTCGCGTAGACCCGCGTGCACGGCCGCTCGAATTGCATCGGGACCATGACTCTTTGTCACAGCGACGATGCGCACCGGATGGCGCCACCCTCCCGTCGCCTGGCACCGTGCCACTGTTTCGTGCACGGCAGCCAGCCGAGCCGGAAGGGCCGGGAAATCCATAGCCTTACAATTTACCGGAGAATAGGGCTGGATTGAAGGATGACGGAAACACCGGAGAATCGGGAAGGTGGCGGAAAAGCGGTGTAGAAGTACCTACTCTCCCACCGAATCCATTCCCCGCACGCGCAGCTCGGCAAGCGCAGTCCGGAGCGCGGGATTGGGGGTCAGCTGCATGGCGCGTTCCAGGGCTCGGATCATTTTCTGCTGCTGCCCCCGGTCGCTGTACGCATACGAGAGCTGGGTGAACGGGAGCGACATCGTGGATGCGATGCTGGCACTCGTGCTCTCCAGCTCGGTGACGTCTCCCTCCAGCAGCCCGCCGTACCGGTAGGTGTCCCAGACCAGCCGCTCGGTAGTGGGTATATCCAGCGGCGCACCTGCAAGCCTGCGGGTATCGAGTGCCGGCGATGACGTGTCGGGTGGGCTGGAGCGAAGAATAAATCCCAGTCCTTGCTGCACCACGTAATTGCCCAGACCGCCGAATTCACGTCCGGAGGTAATCGCCCATACCAGGGGCCGTCGTGTCAGGTTCTGCTGGACGACACTGAGCGTCAGGATGTCATTGGGCAACAGAAATGTGCCGGCCGTGAGATCTCGGCTGATCGGACCGAGTGGAATGCGCTGATCGCGGGGGACAACGTAGCCCGCCATTGCACTGGCGATCATTGAATCCGACATGCTATGCAGCGGATGACTGGGCGGCGGCCTCACCGCACCGCGCCAGATGGGTGGCAGCGCTTTGCGGTCGATTGGTCTGACCGGATTGTCGCGGAGCTGCCGCATGTACCAGTCAGTGTTGGCAAGCGCTAGGCACACCACGGTAACGTCTTGCCTGGTGCCGGCCACCTCCTGCGCCCACCAGAGAGGGAATGTGTCGTTGTCTCCGTACGTGAAGAGCACTCCGTAAGGCGGTACCGTGTTGAGAAGATTGTAGGCGAAATCCGCCGCGAGGCGCGCGTCGGGGCCGTGACGTCTGGATGCCTCGCTCCAATTCAGGAGGATCGGCGCCATAGCCACGAGGAACGCGGCAGGCGCCAGCCGGCGAACCGCTCCAGCACGGGCCCACAGTGATTTCGCAAGCGCGGCCAGACCAATCCCGGCCCAGATGCCCCAGACGATGAAGCTGACCACGAAGAAGTAGTCGCGCTCCCGAACCTCATGCGCGGATGCCATCGGGTACGACTCGAACCAGCGGCCGAATCCCGGCCTGAAGTTCATGTAGATCACCAGGCCAGGTCCCGTAACCAGGAACAACATGAGGACCAACCAGGAGGCGGCCCGATCGGATCGACGCTGTGCCCGAAACCCTTGGATACCTAAGGCGAGGTACAGCACCGCCAGTAGCAGCTGACCCCACACGGCCAGGGATTTGGCCCACTGCCAGGTGAAATACACGGCGTAATCGGCAAACTGGATTCCGAGAAGGCTCAAAGAACGGCCGGGATTGTCCGGTCCGTGCGCGACTGTCGGGTCATCCAGAGGAGTACGCGGTGGATACTGGGCCCTCCGGATGACCGCGAGCAGCGCATCGAGAGTGGCAGGAGCGGCTTCGTTTATAGGTGGGTTTTGCGCCGATCGGATATACAAATAGAGATAGGGAGTCACCCCGATGGCAGCGATACCGAGAGTCAGGAGAGCAAACCCGCCGGCACCGCGGGTTGCAGCGTATGCCGAGGCGGCGAGGAAGCAGATCCCGCCCAGCGCTACAAGTGCGCTGCTTCCCAGACCGGTCCCGATCAGCAACGCCCACACTCCGGCGAGCACCGCCACCTGCCCCAGTTCGCTGCGCCGCTCGCGCTCGTCGGCCGCCGGCGCGCTCCTGAGCGTGGCCACCATGAACATGATTAGCGCTGGGCCCGCCAGCAGCGCCAGCAGGTGATTGCCGATGGAGATGCCCGCGAGGTACACGATGAGCAGGAGAATCCGCGGAGCGCGAGAAGTGCCCCGGTTGACGCGCCAGAGATGGGCCAGCCAGCTCATGGCGGCGATGGTAAAGGTGGCGACCGAGTACACCTCAGTCTCGTTCGAGTTCTGCCAGTTGGTGAAGCTGAAAGCCCCGAGCAGCGCTCCAGCGGCGGCACCACCGATGCGGAGAAGTCGCGCCGACTCGGCCGGGAGGTCCGCAGCCAAGCTGCGGATGGATTCATGGGCGAACAGGAAGAAGAACCCGGCGGCCCCGGCGCTGAGAACCGCGCTCAGCAGGTTGGTGCGGTAGGCATATTCCCCAATCGGTACGAGCAAAGCCCATACATGTGCGATCATCACGAACAACGGAGTGCCGGGCGGATGGGGAATCCCTAATGTCTTCGCCGCCGCGATAAACTCACCAGCATCCCAGAAGGTCACTGTGGGTGCAAGCGTGAGCAGATAACCGAGCAGCACCATGCCGCTCACCAGTACGGCAGCGCCATACGGAGGTCGCGTTTGGTCAAGCCCACCGAACCTGAATCTCACGAAAGCGGACCCGCCACACCGTGGGCCAGTGCGAGGGCCTCCCGTGCAACTCCTACAGCATGCACCCGGAACAGCCGGGCACCCCGCTCGTAGGCCAGTGCGCACGCCGTCGCAGTGGCGCGATCCCGTTCCTCGAGGGGAAGTCCGGTAGCGGCGCCGAGAAACCGCTTGCGAGACGGGCCTACCAGGATAGGCCGGCCCAAAGCCTCGAGTGCCGACAGCTGGTCGAGCAGCTGGATGCTTTGCTCAACGGTCTTGGAGAACCCGAATCCCGGATCGATCACCGTTGCCTCGGGACTGATGCCTGCCGCCGCCGCCGAATCGAGGGCTGTGCGCAACTCGGATAGAACGGCTCCGACGAGATCCGTTCCATACTGGGCATGCGTATAGGACGAGACCTCGAGGATCGACCCACGGGAGTGCATCAGAATGACTCCGGCCCCGGCCGAGGCGATCGTGGAGGGCATCGCGGTGTCCAGCCGCATTGCAGACACGTCGTTCACAATCGCAGCGCCTGCATCCAGAGCGGCGCGGGCGACAGTCGACTTGACGGTGTCGATGGAGATGAGAAGCGAGGGATAAGCGCGCACCAGCTCCTCAATCACCGGCACCACCCGGCGGAGCTCCTCCTCTTCCGGCACGCCGCTGGTTCGGTTTGGCCGGGTTGATTCCCCGCCAACGTCGATGATGGCCGCACCTTCGCGCTGGAGCGCATCCGCCTGGGCAAGCGCCGCGGAAACGCCAACGAACCTCCCGCCATCACTGAAGCTGTCGGGGGTTACGTTGAGAATGCCGATCAGTGACGGTTGCTCGAGCGAGAGTATGCCGCGCGCCGTCTGCCAGCGCCGGGAGGATTCCGAGGGAAAAGCCAGACCGATGCCGGCGGCAAGCTGGGCCAGCGGCGGCGGAACGGTCCAGGGGCGGGCGATGGCGCTGAGTCGGGAGCGGCTCCCGGCCAGGATGGCCCAGGAGTCACCGGTGAGCACCTCGAGCCCCAGGCCACCAGCAAACGGGACCAGCGCCTCGAGTGCTCCCTGGTCCAGTCCTGTCAGATGAAACGCAGTGGTGTGGATGCCCAGCGCGGCGGTTTCCGCCAGCGCTTCCTCCCACCCATGCGAGCGGAGAGCATCCCGCACCGCTCGGGGTGAGTGAAGCGCTAGCGGCGTGACATTCACGCGCCGGCTGGTTCTGCCGGAGGTGTCCCGAGGATGGGCGCACGGGCCGGGGTTGCCCCCGGCTTCGCAGCGGTGGTGGCGGGGACCGCAGCGGGTTCGGCCGGCGGCAGACTGCGGGGCGGAAGTGGCTGGTTCTTCACCAAGCGATCGAGGTCCTCGCGGTCAATCGTCTCGCGATCGAGCAAGGCCTGGGCAATACGGTCGAGTAGATCGCGGTTCTGCGTCAATATCGAGCTCGCCCTCGAATAGGCCTCGTCCACCAGACGCTTGACCTCATCGTCGACCATCTGCGCCGTGCGTTCCGAGATCTCCCGGCGCTGAGCGAACTCACGGCCGAGAAAGATCTCCTGCTCCTTGTCGCCCACCGCAAGTGGACCAATCAGCTCGCTCATGCCGAACTGGGTGACCATTCGCCGCGCCAGACCGGTGGCTCGTTCGATGTCGTTCCCTGCTCCGGTCGTGACTTTGTCCGGTCCGAACACAATCTCTTCGGCTACCCGGCCGCCGAAAAACATCGCGAGGCTTCCGATCAGCCAATCCTTACTGTAGTTGTGCCGGTCCACCTCGGGCAGGGACGCGGTGAGTCCCAGTGCGCGGCCCCGCGGCACGATTGTGACCTTATGGACCGGATCGCTGCCGGGAATCTTGATGGCAACGATGGCGTGTCCTGCCTCGTGATAGGCCGTGAGCCGCCGCTCATCTTCCGTAAGTACCAGACTGCGCCGCTCGACGCCCAGCATCACTTTGTCCTTGGCGTCCTCGAAGTCCTGCATATCGACCAGGGTCTTGTTGCGACGGGCGGCAAGCACCGCGGCCTCGTTGACCAGATTGGCGAGGTCGGCTCCAGCCATACCGGGAGTGCCCTTCGCGACGACATCCAGCCGCACATCCGAGGCGAGTGGGATCTTCCGGGTGTGCACCCGCAGGATTCCCTCGCGGCCGCGGACGTCGGGCGCATCCACCACGATCTGCCGGTCGAACCGGCCTGGCCGGAGCAACGCCGGGTCGAGCACATCCGGGCGATTGGTCGCCGCGACAAGAATGACCCCGTCGTTCGATTCGAAACCGTCCATCTCCACCAGGAGCTGGTTAAGCGTTTGCTCCCGCTCGTCATGCCCGCCGCCAAGGCCCGCACCTCTGTGCCGGCCGACCGCGTCGATCTCGTCGATGAAGATGATACAGGGCGCGTGGGACTTGCCCTGCTCGAACAGATCGCGCACTCGGCTGGCCCCGACACCGACAAACATCTCGACGAAGTCCGAGCCGGACATGGAGAAGAAGGGCCGGCCGGCTTCCCCCGCCACCGCCTTGGCCAGCAGCGTCTTGCCGGTACCCGGAGGACCAACCAGGAGCGCGCCCTTGGGAAGCCGCCCGCCGAGGCGGGTGAACTTCTGCGGGTCCTTCAGGAATTCGATGATCTCCTGGAGCTCGACCTTGGCCTCGTCCGCGCCGGCAACATCGGCGAAGGTGACCTTGGGCGTGTCGCCGGCAAGCAGTTTGGCCTTGGACTTCCCGAAGGCGAATGCCCGACTGCCGCCGGCCTGAAGCTGACGTAACAGGAAAAACCACAGTCCCAAGATCACGATCCAGGGAAGCGCGGCGATGATGATC
>DATADG010000090.1:0-7780 GCA_036258655.1 Gemmatimonadales bacterium
ATTTCGGTGCGCGGGTTGGTCTGGCTTCCCTGAAGCATCACTTCCACACCCCTGAACCGCTCGTCATACCCGGGCTCGGTGCTCAGGGAAAGGATCCGGCCGAGCTTGCCGCCGCTCGCCTCGGCTAGTCTCCGCTCTCTCTCCGCCTTCTCCGCCCTCCGCGCCTTCTATATCTTCTCCCGCCATGTCCGACCCCCGAAAGCTTCTCGACGAGCTCCGCCACCGGCAGGCGATGGCCGAACTGGGTGGTGGGGCGGACCGCATTGCTCAACAGCACAAGAAGGGGAAGCTCACCGCCCGGGAGAGGCTCGAGCTTCTTCTCGACGAGGGGAGCTTTAGCGAGCTGGACCGCTTCGTCACTCACCGCTCGACCGACTTTGGACTCGACCAGCAGGTTTTCCCTGGAGACGGAGTCGTGACCGGGTCGGGCCGGATCGACGGACGGCTGGTGTTTGTGTTCGCTCAGGACTTTACCGTGTTCGGAGGCTCGCTCTCCGAGGCGCACGCGGAAAAAATTTGCAAAGTCATGGACCTGGCGCTCAAGACCGGTGCACCAGTCATCGGGCTGAACGATTCCGGCGGTGCGCGGATACAAGAGGGCGTGGCCTCACTCGGCGGCTACGCCGACATCTTCCTTCGGAACACGCTGGTGTCGGGGGTGATCCCACAGATCTCAGTAGTGCTGGGGCCCTGCGCAGGCGGGGCGGTCTATAGTCCCGCGATCACCGACTTCATTTTCATGGTCCGCGGGGTGAGCTACATGTTCGTCACCGGCCCCAGCGTGGTGAAGACCGTCACTCACGAAGAGGTGAGCTTCGATGAGCTTGGCGGCGCCGATACTCATGGGGGCACCTCGGGTGTCGCCCACTTTGTGCACGACTCCGAGCCCGAATGCCTGCAGGCGGTCCGGGAGCTGATTGGATTTCTCCCTCTGAATAATCTGGATCCCCCACCGCAGCGGACCACCTCCGACCCGGTCGACCGACGAGACGAGGCCTTGCTTCACGTCATCCCCGACAGCCCCAACAAGCCATATGACATGCATGATGTCATCGGACGGGTGGTGGACGACGGCGCTTTTTTCGAAGTGCAGCGCGGCTATGCCGACAACATCGTTGTAGGCTTTGCTCGGCTTGGCGGGGAGCCGGTCGGAATCGTGGCGAACCAGCCGGCCGTGCTCGCAGGCGTGCTGGACATCAACGGGTCGATCAAGGCGGCTCGTTTCATCAGATTCTGCGACTGTTTCAATATCCCTGTGGTGACGTTCGTGGACGTCCCGGGATTTCTCCCCGGTGTCGCCCAGGAGCACGGCGGTATCATCAAGCACGGCGCCAAGCTGCTGTACGCGTATTGCGAAGCCACCGTGCCCAAGCTCACGGTCATCACCCGAAAAGCCTACGGGGGTGCGTACGACGTCATGAGCTCCAAGCACATTCGAGGGGATGTAAACCTCGCCTGGCCCTCGGCGGAAATCGCAGTCATGGGCCCAAAGGGCGCTGTCGAAATCCTGTTCAAGGAGGAGATCGCCCGGGCAAAGGATCCCGGAGCGGCGACTGATCGGCTGATCGAGGAGTACACCAGGAAGTTCGCTCACCCGTACGCGGCCGCAGCCAGAGGCTACATCGATGATGTGATCGATCCTCGGGACACCAGGCCCCGCCTGGTCGAGGGGCTCCGCATGCTGCGAGGCAAGCGGGACCGAAATCCACCGAAGAAGCACGGCAATATTCCGTTATAGGTCAGACCGGCCGTGTAAACGACCCCGCACCCGGCGTCCCCTACTAGCCAACTCGCAGGGTGCGAGGCATTTTTGTCACACATGTGTCACCGGAACCAAGTGTTTAGCGCATCAGGATCTGCGTCGCTGAGCCGGCCCCTCGCGGGCGCAGTGCTGCTGCTCCTTTGGCTGGGCACCGCGTCCCGTCTGCCCGCCCAGGCGGCGATCGATCCAAACGTGGCCCCCCGCGCAGCCGCCCTGGAGCGGAGTGGCGAACGGCGCATGGCAATCGACCTCCTCGGCCGCTATCTGGCTACCGCTCCGGACGACGGACGTGCCTGGTTTCATCTGGGCCGCTTCTATCTTCTCGACGCTCGAGATTGGCACCTGCAAGGCCACCGGGGAGATCCCGATGGGCTGTTGTACCTGGACTTTGCCGCGACCGCGTTCGACCAGGCTGTGCGCCTCGAGGTGGACTCGGGACTCGTATTCCGCGGCCTCGCAGAGCTGGAACGTTCGATCCTGTTCGTAGAGGACTCGGGTTGGAGTGTCGCCGGACCCAGCAGGCTGCCTACCGATACTCCGGAGATGCCGGCTTTCATCCTGGAGTTAGGAGCCAACCTGCTCAGCTCCTGCCCAGCGGGAGGTGTCCTGCTCCTGGGGAGCGATCTCGAAGCGCTCTCGGTCTGGTACGACAATCTGGATTTGCGCACCCGCGAAATCCTTCCGATCCGACCCGATCGCTACGCTACTGACTCGCTGTACCGCCTGCGCATGGCCGAGGCCATGGGCATAGATCCAAGACTGCCGGTCAGGAGTGCGCTGGCGGATGTGGCCTCACGCCGTACCCTCTGTCTCACCCCGAGTGCCGACAGCGCTGCCGCTCCTCCGCTTAGATGGACGCCCTTCCGGCTTACCCGGGTGAGCCGCTCGGTCGAGCCCGGATCCGAAGCGCTCTCGTTGACCGAGTTGCTCCAGGCCACCCGGCAGGGCAGCTCGGTCTGGGTGCGCGACGTCCGCAACGTGTACGACAACGCAGCGCGGTTCAATTCGTTGCTTTGCAGCAGCTTCCTGCCGATCTTCGGAGATGCACCACCGCCGGCCTGCCGGCCATGACGGAAAGCACTGCACTTCTCGCCTGATCTACCTTCTGCTGGTGGATCCTATCGGGTTTAGCCTCTTCCTCCTCTCCGTCTTCTCCGTCCTTTCCGTCTTCTCGGTCCCGTGAAACGGGTACTAGTCGCCAACCGCGGCGAAATCGCGCTTCGCATCATTCGCGCCTGCCACGAAGAAAATCTCGAAGCGGTCGCGGTCTACTCAACGGTGGACCGCACCTCACCTCACGTTCGTGCGGCCGATCGGGCTATCGACATTGGACCGGCAGTACCATCTCAAAGCTATCTCTCGATCGAACGAATCCTTGCCGCTGCGGCTGAATCCGGCGCTGATGCTATCCACCCGGGCTACGGCTTCCTGGCGGAGCGTGCAGACTTTGCCGAGGCGGTGGAACGTGCAGGGAAGATCTTCGTGGGTCCACCTGCCACCGCGATCAGGGCGATGGGCAGCAAAACCGAGGCACGCAGACGAATGGAGGCTGCCGGTGTGCCGATCGTCCCCGGCGGGATCGCGCCTGCTGAAGACCTGGAGGGCGCCCTGGCCGCAGCGAGTGCCATTGGCTATCCCGTGATGGTCAAGGCCGCTGCAGGTGGTGGCGGCAAGGGAATGCGGGTGGTGGGAGGGCCTGAGGGGTTGGCGGCAGCGCTCGAGACGGCTCGATCAGAGGCTCTCAAGGCGTTCGGCGACCCGAGTGTGTACCTGGAAAAATTCATCGAGCACCCCCGCCACGTCGAAATCCAGGTTCTCGCAGACCATGAGCGGACAATTCATCTCGGAGAACGGGAGTGTTCCATCCAGCGGCGGCATCAGAAGCTGGTCGAAGAGGCACCGTCGGTAGCGGTCACGCCGGATCTGCGGATGAGGATGGGGGCGGCTGCGGTAGCGGCCGCTCGTGCCGTAGAGTATCGCAGCGCGGGTACCTGCGAGTTCCTCCTGACCTCCGATGGCTCTTTCTATTTTCTGGAGATGAACACCCGGATTCAGGTCGAGCACCCGGTGACGGAGCTGGTGTACGGTGTCGACCTCGTCCGTGAACAGCTTCGGATCGCGAGCGGCCGTACCATGCGAGTTTCTCGTGACCAGCTGGAGCCCCGAGGCTGGGCGGTGGAATGCCGAATTACCAGCGAAAATCCGGAGCACGGATTTCTTCCAACCACCGGCCGCATCGCCTATCTCCGCGCGCCCGCAGGGCCCGGCGTCAGGTGGGACAGTGGGGTTGGCGTCGGCGATGAAATAACGCTGTACTACGACTCGATGCTCGCCAAATTGATCGTTTGGGCGCCATCCCGGAATGAGGCGCTCGTCCGAATGACTCAGGCGCTGGAGGAGTTGGTCATCACCGGAGTTGCCACCAATCAGGCACTCCACCGCCGTCTAATGGCCGACCCTGCATTTCAGCGAGGCGAAATCGACATCCAGTTTCTGGAGCGCCGAGCCGATCTTCTGGCACCGACACCGTCGCCCGAGAGAATCCAGGAGCTGGCTGTAGCAGCGGCTCTCGCCGAAGCTGAGGCCCGTGAGAGCCGGCGAGTGGTTGGCAATCCAGATGGAGCCAGGTCGGGCGAGTGGGCCCGGCAGGCGCGCGTTGAAGGACTCCGGTGACTCCGGTCCGCATCCTTCGTCTGGCGGCCGGCGGGGATGGGGTCGGAAGGCTGGAGGATGGGAGAACGGTTTTTGTGCCCCGCACCGCCCCCGGCGATCTGGTTGAGCTCACGAGCGTACGGGAGCACAAACGGTTTGCGCGGGCCCGCCTCGGGCGCCTGCTGGAACCGTCGCTGCACCGAGTGGAGCCCCGCTGCCCGCACTACGTGCAAGACCAATGCGGAGGCTGTCAGCTCCAGCACGTTGACTATGACACGCAGCTCGACGCCCGGCGTACGTTCGTCGGAGAGGCGCTCCGCCGAATCGCAAAGCTGAACGTAGCCGATCCTCCCATCACCCCTGCCGCCAAGCCCTACGATTATCGCACGAAGCTCACGCTGCACGCTCAGAACGGTGGCGGGCGCATCGGCCTGCATCGATACGGCCGCTCCGACCAGATCTTCGATCTGCAATGGTGTCACATCACCGTTCCCCGGCTCATGGAGCTGTGGCAGACACTCCGGAGCCTTCGACCCCTGCTGCCGCCCACCCTGATGCAACTGATGCTCAGGCTGGACCGCAGCGGGGGCGTCCACCTGGTCATCAGAGTTGGAGAGGGCGAAGTCTGGTCCGGCGGAGACAGGTTACACCGGGAGCTGCAGCGGCGAGGAACACCGGCGACCGTCTGGTACCAGCCTTCCGGCGGAGCACCGCGCGCTGTCGGACCGGGAGCTGCGTTTCCGGCGACTGTGTTCGAACAGGTGCATCCCGAGATGGGCGACCGAGCCCGTGATTTCGCCGTGCAGCAGCTCGGCAGAGTCTCGGGTCTCCGGGTATGGGATCTGTACGCCGGCATTGGCGAGACCACGGCGCAACTGGTCGGGAGGGGAGCCCGGGTTGAAAGCGTGGAGCTCGATCGACGCGCCGTGGACGAAGCTGAAGCCAAAGGACCCCCGGCTCATCGCTATGCCGGAAAGGTCGAAGACCTCCTCCATCAGCTGGGGAATCCCGACCGGGTGATCACCAATCCACCCCGTACCGGCATGCACGAACGAGTGACTGCCGAGCTGGAGCGACGGGGGCCGGCTCGGCTGGTGTACATCTCCTGCGACCCTGCTACGCTCGCTCGGGATCTGCAGCGGCTGCCGAGCTTCCGATTGGTTCAGGTGCACGCTTTCGATCTGTTCCCTCAGACCGCGCACGTTGAGACCGTCGCAGTCCTGGAGCCGATGTGAAATACGCCGTCCTGATAGCTGGTCAATCGATCGAGGTGGAGATCGAGGGAGAACGCGTTCGTGTCGGGGACCGAACAGTCACCGCGAGTCTGGAGCTGATTCCCGGAACGCCGCTTCGGCAGCTCGTGCTGGAGGGGCGCCCACTGACTTTTTCCATGGAATCGGTCGGGAGAGGTCGATGGAGGCTGCAGTCCTCTGGTGAGTGGTGGGAGGCGGAGGTCCTCGACGAGCGAACTCGTCATATCCGAAGCCTCACCGCGGCTGGAGACCACCGACGAACGGCTCATGTCCTCAAGGCTCCCATGCCGGGTCTGGTCGTTCGGGTTCTGACCAAGGCGGGAGAGTCGATCAGCGCGGGGACAGGGGTGGTAGTACTGGAAGCGATGAAGATGGAAAACGAGCTCAAGGCAACCGGCGCCGCAGTGGTGAAGGCTGTCCGGGTGGAGCCCGGGCAAGCCGTCGAGAAGGGGCAAACCTTGGTCGAATTTGAGCAAGAGTAGCTGGTGAGAAGACCTTTCCGCCTTGACCCAGCTCCGACCCAGCGGCTATTTTCGGGGTCTGTTTTGGTTTGGTCCTGCGTTACGTCCAGGCACCTGAGTGTTTATGAAGACCTTTACCGCCCGACCGGCGGACATCAGTCACGACTGGCATCTCGTCGACGCCGACGGAGTTCCACTGGGTCGGCTGGCGAGTGTGGTCGCGCAGCTCATCCGGGGCAAGCACAAGCCGACGTTCACCCCCCACATGGACGGGGGAGATTTCGTGGTCGTGGTCAATGCCGCCAAGGTCAGGCTCACCGGCAGGAAGCTGACAAACAAGGTCTACTTCGCACATACCGGATACATGGGGCACGAGCGCTTCACCGCAGCGCGAGACATGCTGGCCAAGCATCCCGAGCGTGTCATCGAGAAAGCCGTCTTCGGAATGCTCCCGAAGACATCACTTGCGAAGCAAAAGCTGCGGGGGAAGCTGAAGGTCTACGCGGGCGCGGAGCACCCCCATGCGGCCCAGCAACCTAAACCGTTCTCCGTCACTCCCTCGAAGGCAACTGCATGACAGCAACACCTCAGTTCCGGTGGCAGGCGGTCGGCCGGCGCAAGACCAGCGTCGCCCGCGTATATCTCACCCCGGGTACCGGTAAGTGGGACATCAATGGCCGCACCCTCGGGGATTATTTCCCCAGGCCATCTCTGGTGCAGCACATTCAGCAGTCCTTCACGGCCACGGACACTCTTGGAGCATTTGATGTCAAGGCGCATGTGAGTGGTGGGGGCCAGGCCGGTCAGGCCGGTGCGCTCCGCCACGCCATTGCGCGTGCACTCGTCGAAGCCGACGGCCAGCACCGCATCAAGTTGCGGGCGGCGGGGCTCATGACACGCGATCCCCGGTCGGTGGAACGGAAGAAGCCTGGACGTCCCGGAGCACGGAAGCGGTTCCAGTTCAGCAAGCGCTAGCTCAACCGCGGGGCAGGTATCAGCGGGGCAGCGGGGCAGACAAGCGGTGCCGCCCCTGGAGCAAACTGCCAAACTGCCCCGCAGCAATCTGCCCCGCCGATCACGCACACCGCCGGATCCTGCTGTGGGTGCCTTCGGGTCGCAGCCGGAGATGAACGTGGTGGACGCTCAACCCTAACGCGGGAATTCAGTTCAGCATGGCACAGCCACAGTTGCAGGATCTGCTCGAAGCCGGAGTCCACTTCGGCCATCAAACTCGCCGGTGGAACCCGAAGATGCGCCGGTTCATCTTCGCCGAACGATCCGGCATCTACATCATCGACCTCCAGAAAACACTCCGCCAGATCGGGAAGGCCCAGGAGCTCCTCCGCAACGTGGTGCTCAAGGGCGAGGGCGTTCTCTTCGTCTGCACCAAGAAGCAGCTCAAGGCCATCGTGCAGGCCGAAGCACAGAACTGCGGAGCTTTCTATGTTACCGAGCGGTGGCTCGGCGGCATGCTGACGAACTTCCAGACGCTGAAGAAGCAGATTCGCCGGCTGCGCGAGCTCGAGCAGGGCGCCGCGGAGGGCGACTTCGAGAACTACACCAAGAAGGAAAAGCTCCTGTTCGAACGGGAGCGGGTAAAGCTCAGCCGGAACCTGGAGGGCATCAAGGGAATGGGCCGGCTGCCGGGCGCC
>DATADG010000091.1:0-5410 GCA_036258655.1 Gemmatimonadales bacterium
CCTTGATGAAAGGCGCTCCCGACAGCCGGGCCAGCCGGCGAGCGACCTCCGTCTTTCCCACGCCGGTCGGGCCGATCATGATGATGTTGTATGGAGTGATCTCGTCCCGGATGTCGTCCGGCGTCTGGGCGCGGCGCCACCCCCTGCGGAGAGAACGGACAAGGCGGAGAGGGCGGAGCTGGCGTCGGTATTCGTGGTTTCGTCCAGCGGGCAGGCGAAATCGGAGCGGCCGCCCTCGCCGGAGGAGGAGCGGCGAAACCGATCCCGGGAAAAGCTCCGGCAGATGCTCTCCGACGGACAGCTGGAAGAGCGTGAGGTTGAACTCGAGGTCACGCCCCAGAGCTTCCCGATGATGGAGCTCATCCAGCCGCCGCAGGGAATGGAAGGACCCGACATCAACTTCACCGAGATGCTCCAGGACATGCTTCCCAAGCGGAAGAAGCGGCGCACGGTGAAGGTGCCCGAGGCACGCCGGATCCTGATCGACGAGGAGCTGAAGAAGCTGGTGGACATGGATGACGTGGTGAACGAGTCGCTCGACCGGGTCGAGAACCACGGCATCATCTTCATCGACGAGATCGACAAGATTGCCGGCGAGCGGGGGCAGGCTGGAGGACCGGATGTCTCCCGTGAGGGAGTGCAGCGTGACCTGCTCCCCATCGTGGAAGGGTCGACGGTGCAGACCCGCTACGGGTACGTTCGAAGCGACCACATCCTGTTCATTGCGGCCGGAGCGTTCCACGTCTCGAAGCCGTCCGATCTCATCCCCGAGCTCCAGGGCCGGTTTCCCATCAGAGTCGAGCTGCAGCCGCTCACGGAGCAGGACTTTGTCCGGATCATGACCGAGCCCGAGAACGCGCTCACCAAGCAGTATCAGGCGCTGGTGATGGCCGAAGGCGCGGAGCTCGAGTTCACCGAGGAGGGCGTTGCGGAGATTGCGCGGGTCGCCTTCCTGGCCAACGATCGCATGGAGAACATCGGAGCCCGCCGGCTCCACACCGTCATGGCGGCCCTGATGGAAGACGTGCTGTTCGAGCTGCCCGACTATCCCGAGAAGCGGATCGTGTTCGATGCCGATACCGTCCGGCAGCGGCTGTCGCGCATTGTCGGCGACGATGATCTGCGACGGTATATCCTGTAGGCAAATGCATGAAGCGCCTCGGTCAAAGCATCACTCGTGCGAGTGTCTCCGCGATTGTGATCAGTCATCTCGCCTCGTGTGCCTCCGCCCAATCGGATGACCGCAAGCAGGCTGCCGATGCCAACCAGGCGAAACTGAACGACTGCAGCCTGTACCCCTCGCAACACTCGTCGCCCTATGTCCTGCCGTACGAAGCCGGAACCGAGCATCTCGTCTGGCGCGGTCGAGAGCACTTCGTTCGCGGCAATGGCGGTGTGGGCCTTTACGCGTACGACTTCGAGATGCCAGTTGGAACAAAGCTCCTGGCTGTCCGATCGGGTGAGGTCGTCGCGTTGCGCGAAGAGTTCAGGGACGGGAATGGTGAGGATCTGAAAGAGAACTTCTTGATGATCAAACACGAGGATGGATCGGTTGCACGGTATATGCATTTGACTCACAACGGCGTCCTGGTAAAGAAGGGCGACCGCGTCAAGGTCGGGCAGGTTGTCGCCTTGAGCGGGAATACTGGAGATACTGGAGGGGGTGCCCATCTTCACTTTGATGTGCAGCAATGCGGCCCCAACATGCCGCCGCACTATAACCAGCTCCCCTGCGGACAGACGCTTCCGATTACGTTCCGCAACACGCGGCCGCATCGCTGCGGGCTGGTATCCAATGAGCGCTATCGCGCAAGCCCTTGACTCTTGAGCCTGGCCCATCGACTCTAGACCCCTGATGACGCCACGCCATTTCCTCGCCATCCCCGACTTCACCAAAGCAGAGCTTCTGGCCGTCTTCGATCTCGCCGCCCGGATGAAGCGGGGCGACTACCGCGAGAAGCCGCTCGCCGGGAAGACTCTGGGGATGATCTTCGCCAAAAGCTCCACCCGAACCCGGGTGTCTTTCGAGGTCGGCGCCTTCCAGCTCGGCGGCCACGCACTCTTTCTCTCCTCTCGAGACATCCAGCTGGGCCGGGGTGAGCCGATCCGCGACACTGCGCGCGTGCTCTCACGCTATCTCGATGGCATCATGATCCGCACCTACGATCATTCCGACGTCGAGGAGCTCGCCCGCTACGCGTCCATACCGGTCATCAACGGACTGACCGACCTGCTGCACCCCTGCCAGGTCATGGCGGACCTCCTCACGGTGCGGGAGCACCTGGGTGGCTGGGAGGGTCAGATCGTCGCCTGGGTCGGCGACGGTAACAACATGGCCAACAGCTGGATCAACGCCGCGGGTGCGCTGGGCTTCGAGCTCCGGCTGGCCTGCCCTCGGGGCTATGAGCCCAACGCCGAGATTCTCGCCCGCAATCAGGAGAAAGCAACAATCACACTTACCTGGGACCCGCGCGAAGCGGTTGAGGGCGCGCACGTCGTCAATACCGACGTGTGGGCATCCATGGGACAGGAGGAGGAGCAGGAACAGCGAGTGCGCGCATTCAACGGCTACATCGTCGATGCCTCGCTGATGAGAGAAGCGGCCAAAGGCGCCATCTTCCTGCACTGCCTCCCGGCGCACCGCGGCGAGGAAGTGTCGGAGGAGGTGATCGAGGGGCCGCAGTCGAAGGTGTGGGACCAGGCTGAAAACCGGCTCCATGTCCAGAAGGCGATCATGGCCACACTGATGGGGAGCGGGACGGCGGTGCAGCGGGGCCACCGAGGCGGAAAGGTTGTCAGCCTGAGCGCAGCGAAGGCATCAAAGTCCCGTGGCAAGACGAGGTAAGTGATGACTACCGCGCAGGCCTTGAAGCGCACGTCCTTGTACGATGCCCACAAGTCGCTCGGGGCAAAACTGGTCCCGTTCGCCGGCTGGGAGATGCCGGTGCAGTATCGAGCCGGAATCCTCGCTGAGCATCACGCGGTGCGCACCGGCGCCGGTGTGTTCGATGTGTCTCACATGGGCGAGTTCGAGGTCAGCGGCCCCGACCGGAACGCGTTCGTCAACCGGGTCACCTGCAACGACGTCGCGGCGCTCGAGGCAGGCGGCGTGCAGTATTCCGCCATCCTCACACCGGAGGGCACGTTCGTCGATGACTGCACGGTCTATCGGTTCGACGACAAGCTCATGATCGTGGTCAACGCCTCCAACACGGCGAAGGCGTGGGATCATATCGTGGGGCAGAAAGGTGGGGCCAACGTCCGGCTCAAGGACATCTCGGATGACGTGGGCCTTCTCGCGCTCCAGGGCCCCCGGGCCGAGTCGCTCCTGCAGCCACTGACCCGAAGCAATCTCGGCGGCATCGCCTACTATCACTTCGCGGTCGGTCGCATCGCCGGCGCGGAGTGCTTCATCTCCCGCACCGGATACACCGGCGAGGATGGCTTCGAGCTCTATTGCCGGGAGCGCGACACACCACAGATCTGGCAGGCGCTGATCGAGGCCGGCGCAATGCCCATCGGCCTCGGCGCGCGGGACTCTCTCCGTCTTGAGATGGGATATGCGCTCTACGGCAACGAGATCGATCACACCACCACGCCGCTCGAGGCCGGCCTCGGCTGGATCGTGAAGCTCGACAAGGGTTGCCCATTCACCGGCGATGCTGCACTCCGCGCCCAGAAGCAGCGGGGAGTCACCCGCAAGCTCGTCGGGTTCCAGCTCCAGGGCCGGGGATTCCCACGCCATGGATACCCGGTCCACTACGATGGCCGTGAGGTGGATGTGGTGCGAAGCGGCACCATGAGCCCCTCACTGGGCGTCGCCATTGGAACCACCTACTTGCCCGCTGCGGCGGCGAAGGTCGGCACGGCGTTCGACGTGGAGTGCCGGGGAGAACGAATGCCTGCCGAGGTGGTGAGTCGGCCCTTTTGGAAGAAAGGAACTGCGAGGAAAGCAAACTAACTATTGGAAGACGACCGTTGCCTCATTGGAGCAGGTCGCAGTCGCTACCGTCGTCCCAGCCTGACAAACTTTAAACACATAGGTGGCCGGCCCCTGGTAGGTCCGGGAGTTCGTATCACGACCGTCGTTGGCGGTGTTCTTGAGGAACCTGCTGTTGCGGTAGATGTCCACCGTGGTTCCCGTCGCCCCCGTCCAGGTGAGTGTCATGTACTGCTTCGTACCGTCCGACCGCCCGCTGGCCTTGAGGATGATGGCACTGAAGCGGACCGTGACCTCATTGGAGCAGATGCTGGTTCCCGCCTCGCACAATTTGAACGTGTAAGTGGCGGCTCCCTGGTAGAGCCGGGTAACCGTTTCCCGGCCGTCATTGGCGGTATTTCTGAGCAGACGCCCGTTCCGGTAAATGTCCACCGTGGCGCTGGTCGCGCCTGACCAGGTGAGCTTGACGTAGTGTTTGATCGTGTCCGCTCGTGCGGTCGCATTCAGGGTAAAGGATGGCCGAGTGACCGTGACGCTGGCGGAGTGCTGGTCTGTGGCTCCACGATCATCGGTCACTGTCAGAACGACAGTGTAGGTTCCCGCGTTCGCGTACGTACGTGTGGGATTGCGAGCCGTCGATGTGCCGCCGTCTCCGAAGTTCCAGCTCCAGGCGATCACGGTACCGTCGTCCGTACTTCGGTCCGTGAAGCTGCAGGTGAGACCGGTGCAGCTCGAGCTGAAGCCGGCGTTGGGCGGTGAATTCGGGGGAGGAGGCCCGCCACTGGAGCCTATCCTGATGATGCTGCCTTCGGAGGGTACGTCGTCGCCGTTCAGAATGAAGAGCAGGTAATGACCCGGCGGTGTTCGGTTCCGGCTGGTGGGCGCCGACACGGTCAACGAGCCGGTACGACGGGTGAAGGACAGCCACTGGAAGCGCTGGTTCATATTGAACGCATGCGTCGTAGAGCCGAGCCGGATGAGACTCACCTTCTGAATGTCATCCGCCTCCGGAGTGGAGATACTGAACGAAGCTCCGTAGTCGACAGCCGAGGGGACGTCGGTCAGCGTTGGGCGGGGACCCCGCAAGAGATACGGTGGCGAGAACAGCTCCGCGTTTTCCTCGTCTGGAGCCGAGCTCGCGCTCCCACTTCCAGCATGCAGGATGCGCCCATCGGGCAGCAGCACCGAAGTGGAGTGGTACGTCCGGCTCACCGCATTGCTCGCCAGCGTTCTCCACATGCCGGTAGCCGGATTCCATACCTCGGCAGCGCGTACGGCCATGCTGTGGTCGTTGAATTCAGTGCCGCTGGTGCCCCCGGTCACGAGCACCTCACCCGTGGGTAGGACCGTGGTGTTCAGGTGTCGACGGGGATAGGCCATGGACCCGGTCCACTGCCATGCCGGCGCGGCCGCGTTCAAGTCAATGATTTCCGCCGTGTTCGTCGTACGGCCCCCACCAGCATAGAGGAT
>DATADG010000092.1:0-6486 GCA_036258655.1 Gemmatimonadales bacterium
CGGGCAAATTCGAGTGCTTGACCTCCGCGACGGCTCGGAGCACCTGATCCCCTTCCCCGAGCCGGTTTATACGGTCCGACCGCTCTCGAACCCGGAGTTCGATACAACACAATTCCGGTTTACCTACACCTCCTTGGTTACGCCGAGCTCGGTGGTGGACTATGACCTGGCCGAGCATACGTGGGTTCTCCGGAAGCAGACCGCAGTGCATGGGTACTGCTCCGGGGACTACCGAAGCGAACGGCTGTCGGCCTGCGCCCAGGACGGAGTACAGGTGCCGGTCTCCCTGGTGTACCGCACCCCATTGCAACGTGACGGCACTCGCCCGTTGCTCCTTACGGGTTATGGTGCTTACGGCCTCAGTTACGATCCAGCGTTCTCGTCAAATGCATTGAGTCTGCTGGATCGAGGATTCGTAATAGCCATTGCCCATGTTCGCGGGGGAGAGGAGTTGGGTCGGTCCTGGTACGAGGGGGGTCGGCTGCTCCAGAAGCGCAGGACCTTCGAGGACTTTATTGCAGCTGCCGAGCACCTCATTCACGAGGGTTATACCGCTCCGGATCGCCTCGTGATCAGCGGCGGAAGTGCGGGCGGTCTTCTGGTGGGCGCGGTGACGAACCTCAGACCGGAGCTGTTCCGGGCGGTGCTGGCCGAGGTTCCGTTTGTGGATGTACTCAATACCATGCTCGACGCCTCTTTGCCGCTGACTGTCATGGAGTATGACGAATGGGGCAACCCCAATGACCCCACCACATACTCCTACATCCGCTCGTACTCACCGTACGACAATGTCGAGGCCAAAGCCTATCCGCATCTGTTGATCACGGCGGGCCTGAACGACCCGCGGGTGGCATACTGGGAGCCGGCCAAATGGACGGCCAAGCTGCGGGCAATGAAGACCGACCGAAACCGGCTGCTCCTCAAAACGAACATGGGGGCCGGGCACGGGGGAGCCTCGGGTCGCTATGACATGCTACGGGAGGTGGCATTCAAGTACGCGTTTATCCTGGACGTGCTCGAGCAGAGAGCCGGGAACGGGACTGGTAATTAGTTGCTGAATGCCGGAGACCGGCTCCTGTTTGTTCAGCTTCCTACCTACCAGAGCGGCGATCGAGGCCAGCGACGAGCCAGGACCGCATCCACACCCAGCGTCCGTCCTGCCGCGCCGACAAGCAGCGCAATCGAGATAGCAGCGTGGGCCGCGTGTCCGGTCGCGCCCGGTCCCAGCCAGGTTCCACTCGAGTACAGATATCCTATCGACACAATCAGTGCCAGCGCCGCGGAGAAGCGGGTCAGTATACCCAGTAGAAGCGCCACTCCCAGCAGCAGCTCGCCCACCGTCACTGCTGATACGTACGAAACTTTTGGCATCGTCTGAAGATCAAGCTTGAGCCATGAGGAGAGGAGGAAGGCGAAGCCAAGATACAGGCGCAGGAAGACCAGTGCCGCGCGTGCCAGGATACCCTGGAGGACCAAGCCGGGGAGCCTCATGGCACCTCCTCGTCAGTCGAATGACGCGGCTCTGGATCGGGTAAGTGGCCGAAAGTTAGCCAGGTCACCGCGCTCAGGGCGAGGTCGTGCAGATTAGAGCGACCCTAACGACGGAGGACCGGTGCGAGTTCGTGATATCATGACGCCTGATCCCGTGACCTGCACACCCCAAAGCACGGCTCGTGAGGCAGCGACTCTCATGAGGGACCACGATTGCGGCTCCATCCCGGTAGTGGAGAGTGCCGGGAGTAAGCGGCTGGTCGGCACCGTGACGGACCGGGATCTTGCAGTTCGAGGCTTGGCAGCCGGCCTCGGCCCTGAGACCCCGATTCGTGAGCTCATGACCTCGGAGCCAGTCACCTGTGGACTGGATGATGAGGTCGAGATCGTGCGTGAGGTCATGGTCGCGCGTCTGGTGCGGAGAGTACCGGTTGTGGACCAGAATGGAGCCCTCGTCGGCATCGTGGCCCAGGCCGACATTGCACGCGAGGAGGGCGCCGCCAGCGACCAGGAAGTTGGGCGGATCGTAGAGGCGATTTCCGAGCCCCGCGGCGATCTCGAGGAGTAGCAGCGGCAAGGCACGAGCAGAAGCGCTAACTATCGATGGTTCGCATTCCCGCCTCGTGGTAGCGTTCTCCGGCGGCGACTCCTTTGGGTGCAACCTCGTCGATAGTTTCGAGATCGGATCGTGTCAGCTCCACCTCGAGCGCTGCGACATTCTGCTCGAGATAGGGTCGCTGCTTGGTGCCTGGGATCGGCACGATGTCCTCGCCCTGAGCCAGCAACCACGCCAGAGCGAGTTGGGCGGGGGTGCACCCCTTCCGCTTTGCAACTTCCTCCACCCGCTCCACCAGGTCGAGGTTGCGCTGAAAGTTTTCACCCTGGAAACGGGGTGAATTCCGCCGATAGTCGTCTTCCGGAAGGTCTTCGAATGTACGGAACCGCCCGGTCAAGAACCCGCGGCCCAATGGACTGTAGGCGACGAACCCAATGCCCAACTCACGGCAGAGTGGGAGTACTTCGTCCTCTGGATCGCGGGTCCACAGCGAGTATTCGGTCTGAAGCGCGGAGATGGGATGTTCCCGGTGGCCTCGGCGGATGGTAGCCGGCGCAGCCTCGGACAAACCCAGGTAGCGGACCTTCCCTTCGCGGATCAGATCGGCCATGGCGCCGACGGTTTCCTCAATGGGCACGGTTCGATCGACGCGATGCTGATAGTAAAGGTCAATGTGATCTACCCCGAGCCTTTGGAGGGATCCGTCGCAGGATTTCCGAACGTATTCCGGTCTTCCATTCACCCCGAGGAAGCTGCCATCTTCACCCCGCTGGTTACCAAACTTCGTCGCCAGCACGATATCATCTCTGCGACGCCCTCGGATGGCCTTCCCCACCAACCGTTCATTGGTGAACGGCCCGTACATGTCGGCGGTATCCAGGAAGTTGATGTCCAGATCGAGAGCTCGCTGGATCGTCGCTATCGACTCAGCATCGTCCCGTCCACTGTAAAACTCCGACATCCCCATGCAGCCAAGGCCCATTGCCGAGACCTTGAGGCCTTCTGAGCCGAGTGGGCGCTGTTGCATTCTGTTGGTCTCCTTGCCAGTTGTCAGGCAATGTTCCGAAAGGCTCCCGGGGTGGGACTTTCCACCCACTCTAGAATCTGGAGTGCCGAAACGGGATATTGCCAATTGACTCAGATCTGTCCCTGAGTACCGACACCTCAACCGCGACGACGATGGCTTCCGACCGAACCTTGACCCGGATTTGCGCCTTCTGCGGAACCAACCCGGGCTCCCGACCTGCCTACAGCAAGGCTGCCCGCGAGCTGGGCCGGGTTCTGGCAGAGCAAGAGATCGAGCTGGTATACGGCGGCGCAAGCGTAGGAATCATGGGTGAGTTGGCCGATTCGGTCCAGGAACACGGTGGTCATGTCACCGGCATCATTCCCCAGCAGCTGATGGAGAAGGAGGCCGCCCATACCGGAATCCGCAATCTCATCGTGGTAGCCTCTATGCATCAGCGAAAATCGCAGATGGCTGATATGTCCGACGGCTTCATCGCGTTACCGGGAGGCATCGGCACGCTCGAGGGTTTCTTTGAGGTGCTCACCTGGGGCCAGCTCGGCATCCACACCAAGCCGGCCGGGATCCTGAATGTCGAAGGCTATTTCGACAAGCTGACCGGGTTTCTAGACCACGCCGTCGGAGAGGGATTTCTCCGCGACACTCACCGTGACGCGATCATCGTGGAGTCCGATCCTCGCGCACTGCTGGACCGGATGAGAGCCTTTACACCGGCCGAGGGCGAGAAGCTCATGGGGAGGACGCATAGATAGGACGGGAAAGCGTCGGCGGGAATCCTGCCTTTCCACTATCCCGCTTTCCGACCTTCCCGTTTTCCATCCTCTTCTGCGAACTCTTCCGGTGGTGGGCGGCGCCCGAAGGTTTCGACATACTCTCTGGTGAATTCCGCGCCCAGCAGCACGATCTGGGCAGAATAGTAGACCCACACCAGAATCACGATCACCGAGCCCGCAGCCCCATAGGTGGATGCGACGCTGGTAGTGCCGAGGTACAGGCCGATCACCAGCTTTCCTATGGTAAAGAGCCCGGCGGTGACGAGGCCGCCAACCCAGACATCACGCCAGGCCAGCTTCACATCCGGCAGCACCTTGTACACCATCGCGAATAACAGGGTAATCACACCGAGGGAGACCACAACGTTGAGCGCCTCCCACACCACGAGCACTCCGGGAAAGGTGTCGCCCATGTACTTGTGAATGGCAGCGAGGCCCGCACTCACCACGAGTGAGGTAACCAGCAGAAATCCGAGTGCTACTACCAGGGCGAACGAGATCAGGCGTTGCATCACCAGTGCCTTGAAGAAGCTCCCGCTGGACGACGGCTTGACTCGCCAGATGAGGTTGAGCGCGGTTTGAAGCTCCAGAAAGGCCCCGGTTGAGGTCACGAAAAACGTCACGATACCTGCCGCACTGGCCGCGATACTGGACGCCGGCTGGGCCGCTCCCTCCAGCAGGGATTGAACGCCTTCTGCCCCTCGTCGGCCGAGCAGCCCCTGGATCTGGCCGACCAGCTCACCCCGAACCGCCTCCTCGCCGAAGACAAGTCCTCCAATTGCAATGGCGATCACCAGGATGGGGGCCAGAGAGAAAAGGGTGTAGTAGGCGAGAGACGCGCCCAGCCGCGGAACCTCGTCGTTCCACCAGCCGGCCAGAGCGCGCCTGAAGATCGAGCCCAGCGTTCGCACGTTCAAACGTGCTGGGCTCCGCGGTCGGGACTCCGTCACTCGGCCTCAGCCAGTGGGGAGGCCGAGACTCCCCCGCCTCCCGCCTCCTGGATCCACACGGTCTTGATGTTCACGAACTCTCGAATTCCGTAATGACTCAGCTCTCTCCCATACCCCGAACGCTTGACCCCGCCAAACGGAACCCGTGGATCAGAGGCTACCATGGCATTAATGAAAACCATTCCCGCCTCGAGCTCGGTGATGAAGCGCTCTCGCTCCCGTTCATTGCGGGTCCAGGCGCTCGCACCCAACCCGAACTGGGTATCGTTTGCGATGCCGATCGCCTCATCGATGTCCTTGACCCGGAAGAGTAACGCGATCGGTCCGAAGATCTCGTCACGATATGCCGGCGAATCCTTGGTGATTCCGCTCAGCACACCGGGGGCAAAGTAAAACCCGGGCCGATCGAGTCGATATCCTCCGCTGACCAGCCGGGCCCCCGCGCGTACTGAGCGCGCGACCTGGTTGGTAAGGGTCTTTACCTGCGCCTCGTTCGCCAGCGGTCCGACCTCGGTGGCAGCATCCATCGGATCTCCCACGACCAGCGCCTCCATTCCGGCAACCAGCCGCCGCTCGAACTCATCGGCCACCGCCTCGGAAACAATGAAACGTTTGGCGGCTATGCACGACTGGCCATTATTTATGGTTCGCGCTTTGACCGCGGTCCGCGCGGCCTGGTCGATGTCTGCAGAGGGCATCACGATAAAGGGATCGCTGCCGCCCAGCTCGAGCACGGTCTTCTTGATCTGCTTGCCCGCCGCGCTTGCGACATGGCTGCCTGCGCCCGTGCTTCCGGTGAGGGTCGCCGCCGCCACCCGTGGATCTTCGATGACTCGTCTCACCCGGTCGGTTTCAATGAGCAATACCTGAAAGCAGCCTTCGGGAAGTCCGGCCCGCCGGAGGATGTCCTGGATGGCGAGGGCACACTGGGGCACGTTCGACGCATGCTTAAGCAGGGCCACGTTCCCGGCGGCCAGCGCTGGAGCCGCGAACCGGAATACCTGCCAGAAGGGGAAGTTCCAGGGCATGATGGCCAGGATGGGGCCGATCGGTTGATATGTGACATAGCTCTTTGACGCACCGGTCTCCACCATCTCATTAGCCAGAAAGCGCTCGGCCTGATCGGCGTAAAAGCGGCATCCCCACGCGCACTTTACTGCCTCCTCTATCGCTGCCTTCAGCGTCTTCCCCATCTCCGTCACCATGAGACGGCCAAGCTTCTCCTTCTCCGACTCGAGGATCTCGGCCGCGCGTTGGAGCACCCGCACGCGATCCGACATCGGCGTGCGACGATACCGCCGAAAGGCGTCGGACGCAGTTTGAATCCGGGCGTCCAGCTCGGGTTCAGTCAGGGGTGAGAACGTGCGGAGGGTCTGGCCGGTGGCAGGGTTTATAGTCGCGATAGTCATGCCCACTCGCCTTTCGTCTACTATTATCATGCCATGAATGCAATCCAGCTCTTGCTTCGAAACAGCATCGACTACGCCGGGCTCTTTCCGCCTGCCGCTCTGGATATGCCGGCCGCGGTCGACAATTACGCCGCTTACCGGAGAAGCAGCGAGTCCTGGGCGCTGGGCCGGTTCGTCCTTCCTGCCGGACGCCTCTCCGAGTTTACCCGCGCAAGTAATCGCTACGCAGCCGCACCCAGCCTGGCCGAGAGATGGCAGCTGGCTGCCCTGTCAGGAAGCG
>DATADG010000093.1:0-13744 GCA_036258655.1 Gemmatimonadales bacterium
GCCAGGACATCGCCAACGCGACATCGAGGCCGACTTGGAATAGAGAGAGCTACCGGGAGATCGTCGTAGAGTAGGACCGAGAATGGCGGAGAAGACGGAGACAGCGGAGAAGCTATGAGCGGAAAACGTCCCACGATTGTACCTCAAATCCGCTCGCGCCTTACGTCTCCGACTTGTCCAGGCTCTCAGTCCTCTCCGACGTTTCCGATCTGTCCGACCTGGTCATCAGCACTCCGGCAATGATCAGCACCGCACCGATCGCTTGCAGCGGATGCGGTCGCTCACCCAGCAGTAACCAGGCTCCCGCCACCGCAAACAGGGGCGTGACGCACATGTAGATCGCGGTGCGGGCGCCGCCGACTGCCTTGACGCTGCGATTCCACAGCAGATACGCCACCACCAGCGACAGCACTGCGGCATACGCCAGCCCCGCCCAGGCTTGCGGGCGCACCGCAGCCCAGTCCAGCCGAAGCATGCCCGGAACACCGGCGAGGATCAGGCCCGGCGTTCCGGCAATGGTAGTTACCGTCGTAACCCGAAGGGAGCTGATTCCGGGCGGCACCAGGCGCAACCCTACGGTGTATCCCGCCCAGCAGAGCACGGCAACAACGCTGAGCGCGTCGCCGACGAGAGTTCCGAGTTTGAATCCCACTCCCCTGGTTGCGATGACGAGCACCACGCCGACAGTGCCCAGCGCGATGCCCCAGCGCATCCTGGCAGTGATCCGCTCCAGACCAAGTATGCCGGCAAACACGGCTACCACTGTGGGTACGGTCGAGAGAATCAGGGCGCTATTGCTGGCCGTGGTTCGGTCCAGGCCCACGGTGAAGACGAGCTGATAGCAGGTGTTGCCCAGGACACCGAGCAGGATCAAGGTCCGAAGACTTCGGCCAGGCAGCGGACGCGATTCTTCGATCAGCCGCCACACCAGCCAGAGCAGCACGCTGGAGATGGTGAACCGCACGGCAGTAAAGGGCAGTGGCGGAATATCCGCCAAGGCCACTTTTGTGACGCTGAAGTTCAGGCCCCAGATGAGGCACACCAGCAGCATCCCCGCGTCCTGGGAGGTGAAGGCGGCGGGGCGGCCGGGCGGCGGGGCAGCGTGGCGGTCCGTACTCTCAGGGTGAGTAATTGTTGGCACCGGCTAAGACTAATCAACCCAGCGTGAACTGCTTGCTCGACTACTGCCCCGCTGCCCCGCCGCCCGGCTGCCTCGCTATCTTCACCGCATGCCTCAGTCCCAAATTCGTAACTTCTGCATCGTCGCGCATATCGATCACGGCAAGTCCACTCTGGCCGACCGGCTGATCGAGGCCACGGGTGCCGTGGAGAAGCGGCAGATGCGCGAACAGCTGCTCGATACCATGGATCTCGAGCGCGAGCGAGGAATCACCATCAAGCTGAACGCCGTGCGCATGAACTACACGGCTCACGACGGCAACGCGTACGAGCTCAACCTCATCGACACACCGGGCCACGTCGACTTCACCTATGAGGTATCGCGTTCATTGGCTGCATGTGAAGGGGCAATCCTGGTGGTCGATGCCTCGCAGGGGATCCAGGCGCAGACGCTCAGTAATCTGTTTCTCGCACTAGATGCCGGCCTGGAAATCATCCCAGTGCTCAACAAGATCGACCTGCCCGGCGCGGAGCCGGAGCGGCGAGCCCGGGAGATCATGGATCTGATCGGTGCCAAACGGGAGGAGATTCTGGCGGTCTCGGCCAAGGAGGGCACCGGAGTTCCAGAGCTGCTCGAGGCCGTGGTAGCGCGGGTCCCGCCGCCACGGGGACAGGAGGACGCTCCGCTCCGGGCCTTGATCTTCGATTCCTACTACGACCGCTATCGCGGAGCGGTTCCCAGCATCCGGGTTGTCGATGGTGTAGTGCGGGAAGGGATGGAGATCGTTTTTGGCTCCCACCCCGATGACGTGCACCACGTCGACGAGGTGGGCTACCTCCAGCTCGGACAACACGCCACCGGAGAGCTGTCGGCTGGGGAGGTGGGATACCTCGTGGCAAGCCTGCGCGACGTGCGGGATGCTCGGGTCGGCGACACGATTCTCGATGCGAGTAATCGGGCGACCGAGCTGCTGCCCGGCTACCGCGAAGTCAAATCCATGGTGTTCGCGGGAGTGTATCCCACCGACTCGGATCAATACGAAAATCTCCGCGATGCTTTGGAGAAGCTGCGGCTGAACGACGCCAGCCTACACTACGAGCCGGAGTCGTCCACCGCCCTCGGCTTTGGGTTCCGCTGCGGCTTTCTCGGACTGCTGCACATGGAGATCGTCCAGGAGCGGCTGGAGCGGGAGTTCGATCTCGACCTGATCACAACGGTGCCCACGGTGGAGTACCACGTGTACCAGACCGATGGCGAGATGCTGTTGCTCGAGAATCCCACCAACCTCCCGGATCCGGCGAGCATTGCCAGGATCGAGGAGCCATACGTCAAGGCCCGGATCATGGCACCCTCCGACTACATCGGCGGAATCATGAAGCTGGGACAGGAGCGGCGCGGGATCTACAACGGCATGCACTACCTCGACACCACCCGAGTCGAGTTCGATTTCGAGTTCCCGCTGGGGGAGATCGTGCTCGACTTCTACGACAAGCTGATGTCCCTGAGCCGTGGCTACGCGTCACTCGACTACGAGATGTCAGGGTATCGGGAGTCGGACCTGGTGAAGCTGGACATGCTCATCAACGGCGACCCGATCGATGCCTTCAGTGTCATCATCCATCGTGACAAGGCCCAGGAGTACGGCCGCAAGGTCGCCGAGAAGCTCAAAGAGCTGATCCCGCGGCAGCTCTACCAGGTAGCCATCCAGGCGGCGATCGGCAATAAGATCATCGCCCGGGAGACCATCTCGGCTTTCCGCAAGGATGTGCTCGCCAAGTGCTACGGCGGAGACATTACCCGCAAGCGCAAGCTGCTGGAGAAGCAGAAGGAGGGAAAGAAGCGAATGAAACAAATCGGCGCCGTGGAGATTCCGCAGGAGGCGTTCCTGGCCGTGTTGCAGGTGGATTGATAGTGTCCGTCAGGCGGTCAGCCGGTCAGACGACCTGGGGCGGCTTCGATGTCTGAGCCAACCGCGCGACCGGCCGACCGACCGACGGCCTTGGTGATCCAAACCGCCTTCCTCGGCGACGTCGTCCTCACCACCCCGCTGCTCTCAGTGCTCGCTGAGAGGCACGGGCCGGTCGATGTCGTCACCACGCCGGCAGCAGCGGATCTGCTGGAAGGTCATCCCGCGGTCGCCCAGGTGGTGCCGTACGACAAGCGGGGCGGGGCCCGTGGATGGCGAGGCCTTCGCCAACTTGGATCACTGCTCCGAGCCCGGGCATACCGCCAGGTCTATCTTCCACATCGCTCGCTCCGGTCAGCGGCACTGGCGATCTGGTCCGGCGCTCGGGAGCGCATCGGATTCGCCGACAGTCCCGCGGCGATAACCTACACCAGGACTGTCCCGCGGGCTCGCACCGGGCACGAGGTCGAGCGGTTGCTGGCACTCGCCGGTCCCCTCGGAGGAGAGCCTCCTCCGGTGAGTCTGGCTCTGGGTGCGCGTGACCGAAACGCGGCGGACGCCTGGCTTGCCGCTAATAATGTGGGGCCACGCTTTATCGCCATCGCGCCCGGGTCGGTGTGGGCAACGAAGCGCTGGCCTTACTACGCCGATGTCGCATCGGCGATTGACGGGATCACCGTAATCGTAGGCGGCCGCGAGGATGTCGCACTGGCGCGCGAGATCGTTTCCGCCAGCGGAGGCAAGGCCGTCAGTGCGGCGGGCGTGCTGAGTCTGAGAGAGTCCGCGGCAGTCATCCAGCGGGCGAGCTGCCTGGTGACCAACGATTCGGCACCGCTCCACCTCGCAACGGCCGTCGGCACTCCCGTCGTGAGCCTCTTCGGTCCCACGGTGCCGGAATTTGGATTCGGGCCCAGGCGGAGTGGCGACGTTGTGCTCGGCCTCTCTGACCTGCCGTGTCGTCCATGTTCCCGGCACGGCCCACAGCGGTGTCCGTTGGGCCATCATAGGTGCATGCGAGAGCTGTCGGTCGAGTCGGTGATCGGGGCAATAACCAACGTGGCGAGCGTGGAGGAGTCGCGTGCGATTTGTCCTGGGGATTGACATCGGTGGCACCAATCTGGTCGTGGGCAGCGTCGCCCATGACGGGTCTTCTCTCCACGCGCTCCATAGCGAGCCGACGCATGCGGAGGCCGGACAGCGGGATGTGCTGGATCGCCTGATTGCGCTGGCCCAGCGCGCGATCGAGCAGACTAAACGGGAAAAGCCTGGTGCCGAGATCATCGGGGTGGGTGTTGGTGCCCCCGGCCCGCTCGATACCGGGAGTGGCATCGTCCTGCTCACACCCAACCTGGGCTGGGTCAACCTCCCGCTGCGTCAGATCATTCATGATCGTCTGGGTCTTCCCGCCACGCTGGACAACGATGCCAATTGTGCGGTGTTGGGCGAATGGTGGATGGGCGCTGCGCGAGGGAGCCGCCATGCCCTCGGCATTACTATCGGTACTGGTATCGGCGGCGGAATCATCGTGGACGGGAAGCTGTTTCATGGAGCCTCCGACTGTGCCGGTGAGATCGGGCACACCACCATCGACACCGAGGGGCGCCGCTGCAAATGCGGCAACTATGGTTGCCTGGAGGCCTATGCGTCGGGGCCGAACATCGCACTGCGTGCCATTGAGGAGATCAGTGCGGGAGCAGTCAGCCGGCTCGCTGCATACGTTGGCGGTGACCTCAAGCACATCACGGCGCAGACCGTCTACCAGGCCGCACACGACGGCGATGACCTGGCACTCGAGGTCGTGAACGACACCGCCAAGTTTCTCGGCACCGGAATCGCCAATCTTGTAAACATCTTCAACCCTGAAGTGGTGGTCGTCTGCGGTGGCGTCACCCTGGCCGGCGATCACCTGTTCGTGCCGCTTCGACGCGAAGTCGCCCGTCGCGCGTTCAAGCCAGCTGTCGAGGTGTGCCGTATCGTGCCCGGCGGACTGGCGGGGACGGCCGGAGTTTATGGCGCAGTGAAGGTCTTTCTGGACGCGATGCACAACGGGACCGGCAAGCAGATCGCTCGCTGACATGCGCATCGGGATCATCGGATCGCTGGTGTGGGATCAGATCCACGGGCGAGACCCCCTGGCTCCACCGATCGAAGAATGGGGGGGCATCGCATACGCGCTCGGCGCCCTGGAGGCAAGCCTCTCGCCGGAGTGGCAGATCGTACCGCTTATCAAGGTCGGCCGTGACCTGAGCGGACAAGCGCACGACCTGCTGCGGGGCCTGTCACGGCTGGCGCCGGGCGCGCGCTGCGTCGAAGTCACAGCACCCAACAATCGAGTGGTGCTCCACTACCAATCGAGCGAGCGTCGCTGTGAGCGTATGGCGGGCGGAGTTCCCGGCTGGACCTGGGCGGAGCTGGGACCGATGGTCCGTGACCTGGACGCCATCTACGTGAACTTCATCTCCGGCTTCGAGCTATGCCTGGGCACCGCGCAGGCGCTCCGCCAAGCGTTCTCGGGCCCTATCTATGCCGACCTGCACAGCCTCTTTCTCGGCATGCAACAGGACGGGATCCGGGTGCTCCGGCCTTTGCCGAATGCACCGGAATGGTTCGGCTGCTTCGACTTCGTGCAGCTCAACGAAGAGGAGATGCGGCAACTCAGTCCCGATCCGCTCTCGCTCGCCGCCGATGCGATTGGAGCGGGGGTGTCCCTGCTGATAGTGACCCTCGGACCACGCGGAGCGGCCTACGTGGCGGCGCCAGGATTCGATAGACTGGCGGTCCGGCGGTCAGGCGGTCAGCCAGTCAGCCACTCGGACGCGATGGTTCGATCAACCAGGCAATCTATCGGCAGACTGACCGACAGCCCGACCATCCGAACAGCCCTCATTCCCGCGCGAGACGTTGAAACTCTCGACCCCACCGGCTGCGGTGACGTCTTCGGTGCGGCGGCGTTTGCCCGGCTCCTGGCCGGCGATCCGGTCGAGACCGCGCTGCGTCAGGCGACCAGCTTCGCCGCCCGCAACGCCGCCTTCCGCGGCGCGAGCGGGCTGGCTCGGCACCTCCGTGGTGAGTTGGTCACCCCATGACCCGTGTCATCGAGGTGCCTGCCCATTTTGATGACCGCAGCTTCGACACGTTCGCCGAAGGCTTCGGGGAATGGCCTCCGCAGGAAAAGCTGCTGCTGGATGCACGGAGCACCCAGTGGGCCTCGCCATATGGGCTCATCGGGCTGCTGACCGCAGGTCAAGCGCTGGCGGAAGCCAGGCAGGACAAGCCGCTCCTTACGGTGCCGACCAGTGATGAAGTCAAGCGTTACTGGGCGCGGGCCGGTTTCTTTGAACAAGCCGCAGATTTATTCGAGCTCCATGGAAAGGTGCCGCGTGCCACCGCCACTGGACCGTCGGATGTGCTGCTGGACGTGACTCCGGTGCGTGCGTCCGAAGATGTGCACAGCGTGGTAGACAAGATTTCCGAGGGCGCATCGAGAATTCTGCATGGCGAGTTGGGGCTGGAGATGAAGGCGACGCTCCGGTTCAGTATGGCGCTTTCCGAAGCCTGCCAGAATATTGTGGAGCACGCCGGCACCAGTGGCTGGGTGGCGGTCCAGGCCTATACTTTCCGCCGCCGTCTGGGTCGGCGAGTAGTCGTCATCGCGGTGAGTGATTCCGGGATCGGCTTTCGCCGCTCGCTCGAGAGCACGCATGCGAAACGCTTCGGTGAGCGCTGGGGGGATGGGGCGGCACTCGAGGCCGCTCTGATCCAAGGCGTCAGCCGGTTTCGTGATCCGGGCCGGGGCCAGGGGTTGGCATTCATCAAACGATTCCTGGACCAATGGGAGGGAAAGATCTCGATACGCAGCGGAACCGCCCGCCTCTCCATCGTGCCGCCGTGGGATGAAGACGTGCCGCTGACCGACCGCCTTCCCTACTTTCCTGGCGCGCAGGTTCAGATCATTATCCCTGCGCAGCAGAACCAGCACCGATGATCCAGACGATCCGTATCGGCCATCTGCTCCGTGAGGCGGTCGCGGCTCCCTACCGGAACCTGGTGACCAGACCCACCGGCGCGGCGGTGCGCACCCGGATCGAGGAGGCCCTCGCCGGGTCTGGCTGCCTGACGGCCCTGCTGGACTTTTCCGAGATCGAGCTGGTTGATCTGAGCTCTGCGGATGAGGTTGTCGCCAACCTGCTCATGACCGGCCGGAATGCGTATTTCTTTGTCCTTCGGGGGCTCCGGGAGGATCATCACGAGGCTATCGACCACGTCCTGACCCATCATGGCCTGGCGGTGGCGGCGCTGCCGTCGGGTAGTCGCGCGCCCCGGCTCCTCGGTTGGGTATCACCGGATGCGCGCGAAGCGTTTGCCTGCATCTGCGATCGCGGGCCGCTGAGCCTCTTCGATCTGTCTCGGGCTCTCGGCTGGATCGAGGCACGCACCCGCGACGCGCTGAGCGACCTCACACTTCACCGGCTGGTCCGGCCGGCCGGCGAGCTGTATCACCCTCTTCCCACAGCATGAGCCGGGAGTTCGGCTTCTCCACAACGGCCATCCACGGGGTTCCGCACCGGCGGCCGGACTGGGCTCCGATAGCTCCTCCAATTCACCAAAGCAGCACCTTCGTCAATCCGATCGGTAGTGACGAAGAAGTGCTCTACAGCCGCTACGGCAACAACCCAAACCAGGTCGATCTGGCCCGCAAATACGCCCTGCTCGAGGGCGCTGAAAGCGCGATCTTCCTCGCCAGCGGCATGGGTGCCACGGCGCTGGCCCATCTGGCCGTGCTCCGGCCCGGTGATCACCTGGTTTCCAGCTCATGGATCTACGGTGGAACGCATGAGCTGTTCGACCATCATCTGGGACGGCTCGGGATCGAGGTCTCGTACGTCAATCCAGACCAGCCGCGGCACTGGCGCAAGGCGTTACGAAAATCCACTCGGGCGATTTTCGTCGAGACCCCCACCAACCCGCTCATGCGGGTGATCGATCTCGGACCCATTGCCTACATGGCTGAAGAAGAGGGTCTCGCGCTTCTGGTGGACGCCACTTTTGCCAGCCCGGTCAACTTCCGGCCGCTCGAGCACGGCGCGGACGTGGTTATTACCAGCGCGACCAAGTACCTCAATGGACACAGCGATGTCATCGCAGGCGCGGTTGCCGGCTCCAGCTCGCTGATCGAGGAGGTCAACCGGCTCATGCGGGTATGGGGCCAGGCCATTGATCCCCATGCTGCCTGGTTGATCGAACGCGGGATGCGCACCCTCAGTGTGAGAATGGAGCGGCACAACGCCAACGGTCTTGCAGTCGCGCAATGGGGCGAGCAGAACCAGCAAATTGCGCGGGTTCACTATCCCGGACTTCCCTCACATCCGGATCACGAGCGCGCCAAGGCAGTGCTCGACGGATTCGGTGGCATGGTTGGACTGGAGCTCAAGGGTGGAGTCACAGCGGCCGAGCGTCTGCTCCAGCGGCTGAACCTGATTACCCATGCACCGAGCCTTGCCGGAGTGGAGACGCTGGTCTCGGAGCCCCGGCTCACCTCGCATAAGAGCATCGGACCCGAGGGCCGGGCCAAGATTGGTATCCCCGATGGCTTTCTCCGATTGAGCTGCGGAATCGAAGACGCCTCCGATATCATCGCGGATCTGGAGCAGGCGTTACAGTAGGTCGAGCGACAAATCGAGGGTCTAGAGTCGAGAGTCTAGGGTGTAGAGCCGACACTTCGACCCTAGACCCTTGACCTTAGACCTTCTTAATTCCACGCCGTGATCCGTTTTGCCAACGTCTACAAAGCCTATCCCAACGGTGCGCTGGCCCTGAAGGACGTGACCTTTCACGTCTCAAAGGGTGAGTTTGTCTTCTTGACCGGCCATTCCGGCGCCGGGAAGTCCACCATCATGAAACTGCTCTTCGCCGAGCAGAAGCCCAGCGCGGGTGAGGTCCGAGTGTCGGGATATAACGTCACGACGCTCAAACCCGACGACGTCCCCCGGCTCCGCCGCCGTCTCGGGGTGGTGTTCCAGGATTTTCGCTTGCTGGAGGATCGGACCGCGGCGGAGAACATCGCCTTCGCGCTCGAAGTCACCGGGGCCAGAACCGACACCATCGCCGCGCGCGTCATGCGGGTGCTGACGCAGGTCGGTCTCTCGGCCAAGAGCCGGGCCTATCCCCGTGAGCTGTCGGGCGGCGAGCAACAGCGGGTTGCCATTGCACGCGCCCTGGTGAACGACCCCGCGATTCTATTGGCCGACGAGCCGACCGGAAACCTGGACGAACGCGCCACCCGCGGCGTGTTCCAGCTGCTTCGCGACATCAACGCCGGCGGGACGGTGGTCGTCATGGCCACGCATGACCTCGATCTCGTACGGCAGACCTCCTACCGGATCATCGAGATGCGGGAGGGCAGCGTGGTGTTTGACAGCGAAGTGGACGAAGCCGCCGCGGAAGCGCAATGAAGCTGCTGACCCGTGAAGCGCTCCTGTCATTCCGCCGGGCTCCGCTGCTCTCTGCGCTCTCTATCACGACCATTGCTTTCTCGCTCTTTACTGTAGGCCTCTTCGGCCTGGTGGCCATCAACCTGCGGCAGGCGCTCAGGGGACTGGAAGAGCGGGTGGAAATCGTCGCCTATGTTCTGCGAGGCACGCCGTCGGAGACCATCGCCATCGCAAGCCAGGATATCGCGGCGTTTCCGGAAGTCCAGGATGTCGGCTACGTAAGCCAGGAAGAGGCCCTCCAGCGCGCACGCACGGAGCTGGTGGAGTTTCGCGACGCGTATCGCGATCTCCAGGTGAATCCGCTACCAGCGTCGATCGAGATCCGGCTGAAGGACGGATATCGTGACGCCGCTTCCGTAGAGCGCGTGGCCCAGCGCCTCAGAGGTTTTGGATTCATCGACGATGTCCGGTACGGCCGGGAGTGGGTGCAGAAACTGGATTATCTGCGGAACATCACAGGGCTGGTCGGACTCGTCATAGGAATGGCCTTCGCCGCAGTGGCGGTGGTGATCATCGGTGTCACTATACGACTCACCATCCTACAACGGGCGCGCGAGATCTCGATCATGCGCCTGGTGGGAGCCACCAACTGGTTCATCCGGGGACCGTTTCTATTGGAGGGCGCTCTGAAAGGCTTTCTGGGTGGAGTGCTTTCGCTGGTTCTGTGTTATGCCGGCTATCTCCTGTTCCGCGACAAGAGCGGCGGCACCTTGTCCGGCCTGGTCTTCTTCGGTCCCGAGCACATGGTGTTGATCATCATCTTCGGAATTTTACTCGGACTGGGTGGGAGTCTGGTGAGCGTTGGGAGACATCTCAGGCATGTTTGAGGCGGGCAGCAGGGCAGTAGGGAAGCGAGGATGTTTGTTCCGACTCAGCCGAGCCTTCAGGTGTGCTGTTGCCTGCCGCCTTCCTCCCTTCCCCGCTGCCCGGCTCACCTGCCTCGTGATGCTGACGCTTGTTCCATCACCGGCGCTCACGCAGGGGACGCCTGACTTAGACGAGAGCCGAAGGCGGCTGGAGGAGATCCGCGCCGAGCGCGACCGGCTTCAGCGCCAGCGCGAGCGACTGCAGGGTCAGGTGCACGACGTCAACGACGAGCTCCACAACCTGGAGCGGCAGCGGGAATCGACCCAGCGAATCGTAAACGAAATCGAGCGACAGATTGGTGGGCTGGCTTCGCAGCTCGATCGATCCAGCGCCGAGCTGATCCTGGCGCAGGACAATTTGGCCGAGCGAAGGGCTGTCCTGGAGCGGCGCCTGGTGGACATCTATAAGCGCGGCCCGCTGCATACCTTCCAGGTTCTGCTCGCGGCCGAATCCTTCGGTGATCTTCTCAGTCGCTACAAGTATCTCTATCTCACCAGTCAGCAGGATCGCGCCCTGGTGGAGGACGTGGAGCAGCTCCGGAACCGGGTGGTCCAGCAACGCAACAACATCCTGAACGTCCGGGGCGAGCTCGATCGCCGCCGCGAAGAACGGGAGGCAGAGTTCAGCCGCTACACCGAGCTCGCCTCCGAACGAGCCAGAAAGCTGCAGACCCTGCGGCGTTCGGCCCGCAGCACCGAACGCAGGTTGAGCCAGCTTCAGCGGGACGAGTCCCGGCTCAATGGACTGCTGGCATCCCTGGAACGGACCCGCCGGGACGAGCTTGCCCGAGGCGCGCTGCGTGGGGCGGTGGCAGCGCCAGGCACAATCACAACGGCCGACCTCGGCAAGCTCGACTGGCCAGTCGAAGGGGCAATCGTCTACCGTTTCGGGCGCGATACGCTTCCGAGCGGAGGCATCATCCGGTGGAACGGCGTGGGCATCGCGGCTCCGATCGGAACTTCGGTGAAGGCAGTGGAGGCAGGGCAGGTTAGACTGGTGGGGCAGTTCGGCACCTACGGCCTCACCGTCGTGCTGGAGCACGGGAATGGTTACTACTCGGTCTACTCACATCTGGAGACGGCCGAGGTCAAGCTCGGTGCTTCGGTCAGCAAAGGCCGGGTGATCGGCACGGTGGGCGGCCAGAACTCCGACTATGGCCCACATCTGCATTTCGAGATTAGAGGAGAGAATCAGATCGCGCTGGATCCGACGGCCTGGCTTCGCAGACGGTAGGGCAGCCCGCTTACAACGCCACCCCGATCCGTTCGCTGGATTGCGCTCGCCCTCGCATGAGCGCGGCCTCAGCCATCGAGAACAGGTCGTCGGGCTGGAACGCCGCTGGATGGGGATAGGTGACGATTCCCGCACTGAAACGGGTTGCCTCCAGGCGCGGGTCACTTCCGAATGGTAGGGAGGTGAGTCGCTCACGGACCCGGAGCACCGATTGCCGGGCGCCGGTCTGGCCGGTCTCCGGCAGAACGATGGCAAACTCGTCTGTGCCGTAGGGCACAACCAGATCGGGAACCCGTAGCTCCCGCCGGAGGGTCTGTCCGACTTCGTCTCGCAGTCTCGCGGCAGCCTCGGCACCCAGCTTCTCATCCGCACTCTGGAGCTCATCGATTCCCAAGAGAACCAGGCTAAAGCTCAGGGAGTACCGCCGGGCCCGCGCGAATTCTTCCTGCACCCTCTGCTCCAGTTCGTAAATTCTGTGACCCGGAGCTGATTCCAAGACCAAGTCAGCCGGAGCTCGGCCGTTTAATTCCTGGGCCGGATACGAATCCACTGATCTGGCAGTCTCCCGCGAACCGGCATCCGACGTGGACTGGCGGTAGTCCTGAATTCGGGCGTAGAGTCGAGCGCAGAGCTCGGGAAAGTGGATCGGCGCCACCAGAGCATCGGCAGCGCCGAGCGCCAGCGCTGCCGCCGGACCGTCCGGGTTGGCACTGGAAATCAGCACGAGGCGAGGAGGTTCGGCTACGCCCCGGGTGGTGCCGAGCAGCGCCAGCGGTGTCGGGTCGTAGACACTTGATAAGGTGACGAGAATCGCGTCGGCCGCTGGATCTACAGCGGGATCTTCGCGCTCCACCAGCTGGAATCCCGCCCGGGTGAGGGCACGTTCCAGGCCCTCAGGTCTGGCGGACGCATCGCCGACCAGGAGAACCTTCGGGCGGGATGGTTGTTCGCGCGCCTGCTCGTTCACACGAGGCAGAGGGGTAAATGGATCGGTCGAGTGCAGTCGAACGGCTGGGTGCCCATGTGTCGGTCCGGGGAGGCGTGGAAAACGCGCCCCTGAGAGGGAAAGCGATCGGAGCGACCGCCATTCAAGTGTTCACTAAAACGCCGAGCCAATGGCGCGAGCCGAACATTTCACCGGAGGCGTATTCCACATTTCGCCGAGAGTGCGACCGGCTCCGGATCTCCAGTATAGTGGCGCATGATTCGTACCTTATCAACCTCGCCACGCCAGACCCGGCCTTAAGTGTGCGCTCAGAGGCGTCTTTCATCGCCGAGCTTCGCCGCTGCGAGGCATTTGGTATTCCATATCTGGTGTCGCACCCCGGCAACTACATCGATTCTCCGGCGGCGGGACTCGTTCGCAACGCCGCCGCATACACCAGGGCCTTGCGCACGGTGCCCGGCTCAGTGGTGATCCTCCTGGAGACCACAGCGGGTTGCGGCACTGCGCTCGGAAGCAGATTCGACCAGCTCGCAACACTGCGTGAGCTGATCGGGGATGATGTCAGGCACCGGGTGGCATTCTGTGCCGATACCTGCCATCTCTATTCCGCGGGCTACGATCTCGTACACGATTACGACGGCGTATGGCGGCAATGGGATCGTATCCTCGGGCTGAATCGGCTGTATTGTCTTCACCTCAATGACTCCAAGACACCTTTTGCATCCTGTCGCGATCGCCACGAGTTGATTGCGGAGGGAACGCTGGGTGCACAGCCGTTCCGGCGGATCATGACCGATCCGCGCCTGGCACGGGTAATCAAGATCCTCGAAACCCCCAAGGGAAAAGACGAATTCACCGCCGACCGCAAGATGCTCCGGCGATTGCGAGCCTATGCGCGCGCCGTCCGGAAGCCGCGTTGACCCACTCTCGCGAGGGGCACATACTTTCGGGAATGCGGGCCATCCTGATGCTCCTCATAGTCTTGCCCACAGGCAGTGTCACCGTGGCCCATTCCCAGCTCGACGTTTATGCCCGCCTCGGTGCAACCTTTGCCACCAAGCTCCTCACCGATGAAGTCATCCAGGAGGTAGAAACCCGCCAGGATATTGCACCAACATTGTCTCTCGGTGCGGCGGTCCCGATCGCGCCAACCTATACGGCGGGATTTGAAGGCACCCTGA
>DATADG010000094.1:0-7555 GCA_036258655.1 Gemmatimonadales bacterium
TGAAGAACCTCATCAACAACATGGTGGACCAGCTCAGCTCATTCGCCTCCGAAGTGACCCGTGTGGCCCGTGAGGTGGGCACGGAAGGCATTCTTGGCGGCCAGGCTCAGGTGAAAGGCGTCGCCGGCACCTGGAAAGATCTCACTGACAACGTGAACACCATGGCCGGCAACTTGACGGCCCAGGTCCGAAACATCGCCGACGTGACCACGGCAGTGGCGCGGGGCGAGCTCAACAAAAAGATCACCGTCGACGTGAAAGGGGAGATTCTCGAGCTCAAGAACACCATCAATACCATGGTGGATCAGCTCAACTCCTTCGCCTCCGAAGTGACCCGTGTGGCACGCGAAGTGGGTACCGAAGGGAAGCTGGGTGGGCAGGCGCAGGTCACCGGCGTCGCCGGCGTTTGGAAGGATCTGACCGACAACGTGAACTCGATGGCCGGAAACCTCACAGCACAGGTCCGTAACATCGCGCAGGTGACTACCGCCGTAGCCAATGGCGATCTCTCCAAGAAGATCACCGTGGATGTGAAGGGCGAGATCCTGGAGCTCAAGGACACCATCAACACCATGGTGGACCAGCTCAACTCCTTTGCCTCCGAAGTGAGCCGAGTGGCTCGAGAGGTCGGAACCGAAGGCAAGCTCGGTGGGCAGGCGTATGTGAAGGGTGTCGCCGGCACCTGGAAGGACCTGACCGACAACGTGAATTACATGGCGGGCAATCTGACGGCCCAGGTCCGAAACATTGCGGATGTAACCACGGCGGTTGCGCGAGGGGAGCTCAACAAGAAAATCACCGTGGACGTGCGGGGAGAGATCCTCGAGCTCAAGAACACCGTCAACACCATGGTCGACCAGCTCAACTCCTTTGCGTCCGAAGTAACCCGCGTGGCTCGTGAGGTCGGAACCGAGGGGACTCTCGGCGGGCAGGCGCAGGTTACCGGTGTCGCGGGGTTATGGAAGGACCTTACCGACAACGTGAATTCGATGGCGGCTAACCTGACGGCTCAGGTGCGCGGCATCGCCAAGGTCGTGACAGCGGTCGCCAACGGCGATCTCAAACAGCAGCTCCGCGTCGAGGTGAAAGGCGAGATTGCCACCTTGGCGGACACCATCAACTGGATGACCGAGACACTGGCCACCTTTGCCGACCAGGTGACCAACGTGGCTCGAGAGGTTGGTATCGACGGCAAGCTGGGCGGTCAGGCGCGCGTACCTGGCGCCGCCGGGATCTGGCGCGACCTGACGGGCAACGTGAACCAGCTGGCCGCCAACCTCACCACCCAGGTCCGCGCCATCGCGGAGGTGGCCACCGCCGTGACCAAGGGCGACCTGACCCGCTCGATCGCCGTCGAGGCGCAGGGCGAGGTGGCTGAGCTCAAGGACAACATCAATGAGATGATCCGGAACCTGCGCGACACGACCCGCAAGAACATGGAGCAGGACTGGCTCAAGACCAACCTGGCCAAGTTCAGCCGGATGCTCCAAGGACAACGCGATCTGGCGGCGGTGTCGCAGCTCATTCTCTCGGATCTGGCTCCGCTGGTGACCGCACACCACGGTGTGTTCTATGTGGTGGATGCCGGCGGCAACGAGCCCAGCCTCAAGCTGCTGGCGAGCTACGCCTACAAAGATCGGAAGCATGTCGCCAGTGAGTTCCGTCTCGGAGAAGGCCTGGTCGGTCAATGCGCGCTCGAGCGCCGTATGCTGCTCGTCAACCAGGTGCCCAGCGACTACATCCAGATCAGCTCCGGCCTTGGCGAAGCCCCGCCTCGGAATATCGTGGTGCTGCCGGTGCTCTTCGAGGGTGAGATAAAAGCTGTGCTCGAGCTGGCTACCTTCGACCAGTTCGACGAAATCCGGCTCACCTTCCTGGAGCAGCTGGCGGAGAGCATCGGCATCGTGCTCAACACCATTGCCGCCAACATGCGGACCGAAGAGCTCCTGAAACAGTCGCAGGCGCTCACGGAGGGGCTGCAGCAGCAGCAGGAGGCGCTCACCGAAACCAACAAACGGCTGGAGCAGCAGACCCGATCACTGCAGAAATCCGAGGACCTGCTTCGAGCCCAGCAGGACGAGCTGCAGAAAACCAATCTCGAGCTGGAAGAGAAGGCCCAGCTGCTGGCCAGCCAGAAGGCGGAGGTGGAGCGGAAGAACAAGGAGGTGGAGCAGGCGAAGGTCGCGCTGGAAGAAAAGGCCGAGCAGCTGGCCCTGATTTCCAAGTACAAGTCGGAGTTCCTGGCCAACATGTCGCACGAGCTCCGGACACCGCTCAACAGCCTGCTGATCCTCTCTCAAATCCTGAGCGAGAATTCCGACGGGAACCTCACCGCGAGGCAGGTGGGTTTTGCCCAGACGATCCACAGCTCAGGGTCCGACCTGCTGGATCTGATCAACGACATCCTCGACCTCTCCAAGATCGAATCCGGTACCATGGCCGTAGACATTACCACGGTGCCGTTTGCCGAGGTGCGGAAGTTCGTCGAGAGCACTTTCCGTCAGGTCGCGGATCTCAAAGGACTGGATTTCGAGGTGTACCTGGATCCCGCGCTGCCCCCTGCGCTCCAGACAGATACCAAGCGGCTGCAGCAGGTGCTCAAGAACCTCCTCTCCAATGCGTTCAAGTTTACGGAGCGGGGGAGCGTCTCCCTTAGGACCAGTGTGGTCACAGAGGGATGGAATCCGGAGCAGGAGGTGCTGAACGCGGCGAACACCGTCATTGCCTTCTCGGTGACCGACACCGGGATCGGCATTCCGAAGGAAAAGCACGGGGTGATCTTTGAGGCCTTCCAGCAGGGAGACGGTACCACCAGCCGCAAATACGGTGGCACCGGGTTGGGCCTGTCGATCAGCCGCCAAATCACGCGGTTACTTGGCGGCGAGATCAGGATCGACAGCACTCCCGGTGAGGGGAGCACATTCACCCTTTATCTGCCGCTGATCTATCCGGCCCAGCCGGTGGAGACGCCCGCGACGGCCGGCGATGGGGCAGACGCCATTGGCATGCTGGATGCGCTCAAGCCGATCTCAGCCGGGACCTCGCGGCTGGTCATGGCGCCGGTGGTGGAGCGGGCGGTCAGCGATGACCGCGCTTCTATCCAGGAAGGCGACCGGATCCTGCTCATCGCAGAGGACGATCCAAACTTTGCCCAGATTCTACTGGACCTCGCGCGAGAGCGCGGCTTCAAGGGCGTGGTGGCGCAGTCGGCGGACCGGACGCTCGCGCTGGCGAGCGAATACCAACCAACGGCGGTGACGCTGGATCTCCGGCTGCCGGATGCCGATGGATGGACCATTCTGGACCGGCTCAAGCACAATCCGGCCACCCGGCACATCCCAGTGCACATCATCTCGGTCGAGGAGAACTGGCAGCGCGGTCTGCGGCTCGGTGCCATCGACTTCATGACCAAGCCGGCAACCAAGGAATCGCTGTCGGATGCTCTGACAACCCTGCACGAGTTCGTGGATCGGCCGATCAAACGCCTGCTGGTGGTAGAAGACGATGAGGCCCAGCAGCGAAGCATTGCCGAGCTGATTGGCGACGGAGACGTGTCCACGACCAGTGTCTCGACGGGAGCCGAGGCGCTTGAGGTGCTGCAACGGGAACCGTTCGACTGTATGGTCCTCGATCTTGGCCTTCCCGACATGACCGGATTCCAGCTCATTACCCGGGTCAAAGGCGAAATCGGACTTCGCAAGCTCCCTACCATCGTGTACACCGGCAAGCAGCTCAGCAAGCGGGAAGAGGCAGAGCTCAGGCGCATGGCTGAGTCCGTGGTGATCAAGGACGCGCAGTCACCCGAGCGCCTGCTCGATGAAACGGCGCTGTTTCTCCACCGGGTTACTGCCAAGCTGCCGGAGTCCAAGCGCCGAATGCTGGAGCAGCTGCACCGAACGGATCCGACCCTCATCGGCCGCAAGGCTTTGGTGGTCGACGACGATGTCCGTAACATCTTTGCTCTGACCACGTTCCTGGAGCGAAGCGAGATGAAGGTCATCTACGCGGAAAGCGGGCGCGATGGCATCGCCCGGCTGCAGGAAACTCCTGATATAGACGTCGTGCTCATGGACGTGATGATGCCCGAGATGGATGGCTATGAGACGATGCGGGCGATTCGGGAGATGCCTCGGTTCCGCAATCTCCCCATCATCGCAGTCACCGCGAAGGCGATGAAGGGAGACCGGGAGAAGTGCATCGAGGCCGGTGCATCCGACTACATAGCGAAACCGGTCGACATGGAGCAGTTGTTGTCGCTGCTGAGGGTATGGCTGTACCGGTAGGCGGAGGGGCGGAGAGTCGGAGAGGCGGAGGAGTGGGCACTCCGTCCGTCGCCGCCCCGGCCGCAGAAGTAGAAGCCGAGTCGCTATCAGGCAATCAGTCGGGCAGCTTGGCCGCAGGTCTATCCGCCGTCTCTTCCGACTCTCCGACTCTCCGACCGTCCGACGACCGTGTCAACATCCTCCTGGTCGACGACCAGCCGGCCAACCTGGTCGCGCTGGAGGCGATGCTCCAGGGTCTGGGGCAGAACCTGATCAAGGCCCAGTCCGGTCGCGAAGCGCTTAAGTGGCTTCTCACCCATGACTTCGCGGTCATACTCCTGGACGTCAAAATGCCGGAAATGGATGGGTTCGAGACGGCCGCGCTGATCCGTCAACGAGACAAGTCCCGTCACACTCCCATTCTGTTTCTGACTGCCGCCGACAGTACCCAAACTCAGGCCGTCCGCGGCTACGCTGTCGGCGCGGTCGATTATCTGGTCAAGCCGGTTGTCCCCGAGTTCGTCCGCTCGAAGGTATCCGTCTTTGTTGAGCTGGCCAAAAAGAACGAGCTCCTCAATCGGCAGACGCAGCTGCTTGCGCAGGGAGAACAGGCTGCGCGCGAGCTGGCTGAAGCGCGGGCCGAGTTGGTCCGGGAACTGGAGCACAAGAATCGAGAGCTAGAGAGCTTCAGCTATGCGGTGTCGCACGATCTGCGGGCGCCACTCCGGCGAATTGACAGCTTTAGTCGAGCCGTGCTGGAGAGCCAGAGCGACCGGCTGGACGACACCGGGCGAAAGTTTCTAACCCGCGTTCGCGAAGCCAGCCAGCACATGGCACAGCTCATCGACGACGTGCTCTACCTGTCGAAGGTCACCCGGGCCGAGCTGCGCGAGCAGGAGGTAGATCTGAGCGCGGTGGCCTCGACGATTCTCGAACGGCTGGGAGAAGGAGCGCCCGATCGCAAGGTGGAGCTGAAGATCCGGCCTGGCATCATCGTGACCGGGGATGGGCAGTTGCTCAAGATCGCTCTGACAAATCTCTTGGAGAATGCCTGGAAGTTCACCGGCAGCCAGCCGGATGCCCGGATCGAATTTGGTATCACTTACTCTGCCGGTGAGCCAACGTACTTCGTACGGGACAACGGAGCCGGGTTCGACATGACCTATGCGGCGCGTCTGTTCGGTCCGTTCCAACGGCTGCATGCTCAGCATGAATTTCCGGGCAGCGGTATCGGGCTTGCCACGGTGCAGCGGATCATTCACCGCCACGGTGGACGGGTTTGGGCCGAGGGTCTGGTGGGGCAGGGAGCGACCTTTTACTTCACCCTGGGTCGGCCCCGCTCCTGATCCTTTTGGGCGTGAATGGCTGCGTCTTCCAACGCCTGGCTCCGCTCGCGAGCCTTCACAATGCCACAGCCGTTTCGGGGATGGGGTTCCGAGATTGGGCACTCGCGGGCCGGCTTGTGGAGCACGAGCTCGGTCGAGTTCGGGTCTAGCGAGGCGGCCTCGGGCTGAAGTCTGAAGCGGGCCGCATCAGCGCGTCACTCACCTTGGTCAGCAGCTCGTCACGCGTGAACGGCTTGGCTAAGAAGGGGACGTTGAGCTCAGTCAAACCGTACCGTGCCAGTACTTCGGCCGGGTGCGCCGACATGAAGAGAATTCGCTGGTCGGGCCAGCGCTCCTGAATGGCTCGGCTTACCTGGACCCCGTCGGCTAGCGGCATGATGACGTCCACGATGACGAGCTGCACGCCCGCCCGGGCAGTTTCCAAAACCTCGACTGCCTCCTCACCGCTCTCCGCCTCGAATACCCGGAACCCCCACTCGTTGAGCAGGCGATGGGCCATGCGTCGCACCGTGGCCTGATCATCCACCACGAGGATGCTGGGAGCGCTACGGACATCTGGCAAGCTTGACATAGCTGTGCTAGCCGGCTGATGTAGCCCGCAGGGCGCGAGCGCGTCCTGCGGGCTCGATCAGACTACTGGCTGCGGGTGCCCGTGGTGTCGCCGCTGGGACGGACGGTATCCCCTGGATTCAGCGAGGCGGTGTCCGAGCCGGTAGCCGGGTTGTTGGTGTCGCGCTGAATCCGCGCGCCACCTTGTCCTGTGTCGGTGCCTGTTCCCGTCGCTCCGGCACCGCCAGACTGGGGTATAGCGGTATCGCTGGTCACGCCGGCATCGCCCTGCATCGTGCCGGTCTCAGTTCCGGCGCCGGCAGTGCCGGCATCGTCGCCTTGCCGCCCGCCGCCGCAACCAATGATCAAAGCAGCGGCAGCCACAGAGCCGAAGACCCAAGAAGTCCATGTCATGGTGCAACCTCGTTCATTTGACCGGCACTCGCTTCCACCCGACCTCACCTCAGCAACGTAGCCGCCGCTTCTAGGGCAGGTCGTGACGCTGATCACCTCCGGAGCCGTCTCTCGAGCCGGTCTTCAAGCCTGAAACGACGCTGGTCATCCTGGCCTCCCGCGGACAACCGTCCCCGAAACTCGAAGTGTCGTTCGTCTAGCAGCCGGTCTCGAGCAACAGCGGCGCCGCGCCGGTTTCCTGCCCGGATCCCACGAACCATGTCGGCCATCACTGCAGCTGGCTGCCACTCACCCGGCGGAATGCCGGGATACAAGTGTGCGGATCCCAGCTTGAGGAGTGCCTGGCGTATATCGGCTCTGAGCCGGCGACCTCGCTGCACGCTGCCCTTCCGGGGACTCGGGCTCATAGCGGGGGTCCTCTTTTCTTGGTGGACGGCTCTGAGGCACGGGGACTGACGCCGGGTTTTGCGGTGCCGGGATCAACGCCGGCATCGCTGAGGCGGGTGGCACCATCGGGGAGTCCTTCGGGGCGGGCGGAGCTCCCCCGGTAGTCGAAGTGGTCCTGATGCAGCAGTCTGGGTCCGGTGATCACCGCTGAGCGAGAGGGATCCGCCTGAATCAGATCTGTGACATGGCCGATCAGGGTTTCGACAGGCAGCCAGACTCCCGGTGTGAGCCCTGGATACAGCTCTTCGTATTCCGGCTTGAGTCGTCCCTCACGGCCCCTTGTAGCGGCCATCAGAGGATGATCATACCAATGGCCGACACTTCGAGTTGGAATCCATCTCTGTCTCGGCGAAGCGAAGCTTGGCCCTAGTATATCGTTCTGACGGCTGGGCCAGAAGGAGGGCGTTGCAGGCTCGTGCCCAGGAAAAAGCCCCCGCGCTCGCCAGATTACGGGGGCTTTCTTCGCTAGCTGGCCGAGGGACTACCGCTCCCGGCCGCCTTGACCGCCGCCGCCTCCACCCCATCCACCGCCACCCT
>DATADG010000095.1:0-6910 GCA_036258655.1 Gemmatimonadales bacterium
ATGCGATCGACGATCGGCCCGAGGAGGACACTCCTCATGACGAAGGAGAGGACGCCGACATACAGAAAGATGTAGCCGATGGTGGTTTCATCGATGGAGAATTCGGCGCCGAGATAGAGCGCCATGACCGATGTCATCGAAGCGAAGGCCAGCATGCCGACGCCATAGATCCAGAGCAAGCGCCCGATTTCGGAACCAGGGTGACGCAAGGCCATCCACGCCCCGTGCCACACAGGCCGGCGATCGTGACCCGCAGCGGCAGCAGGTTCCCGGTTCGACTCCGGGAGCCATTTCCAGGCAAAAAAGACGTTCACCAGGCACAAAGCCGCGGCAACGAGCCCCGGGGTGGCCTGACCAAAGTGCGCCGCCGACGAGCCGATGGCCGGACCGACCATGACGCCGGCGGACGTTGCGGCTGACAGCCAGCCGAGCGCTCGCGCCCGGTCGCCGGGTTCGATGGTATCGGCCACATACGCCTGAGCCACACCGGTGGTGCCGCCGCCCGCACCCTGGACCAGGCGGGAGACGAAAAGCAACCATACGCTGTTCGCGAAGCCAAAGACGATGTAAGCAGCCGCCGACGCGCTGAGTCCGATCAGAAGCGCGGGACGGCGCCCATAGCGGTCGGACATGCGCCCCCACAAGGGTGCGGCCAGGAGCTGGGCCACGGAGAAGGAGGCAATCAGATACCCAATAGTCTCGGGAGACGCCTTCAGCTTGAGGGCATAGAAGGGCAGCAGCGGCAGCACGATCATGAACCCGATCATGTCGACGAAGTTCACCGCAATCAGCACGGCGAGCCGGCGAAACTGGCTCATCCGGGGCTTCCCTGCTCCGCACCGACGGCGAAAACCGCGGCACTGACGGCCATCAGCACGACCCCGTACGCCGCGGCGACGCCCACATCGGACTGACGCAAACTGCTCAAGATCTCCAGTGAGATCGGTCTCGTGTCGTAGGTGTAGAGCATGATGGAGGTCACGAAGTCGCCGAAGGCGGTCACAAAGGCGAGGCTGGCGCCCGCCACCAGGGCCGGTCGAAGCAGCGGCAGTGTGATGCGCCTCAGCGCCCGCCAACGCCTCGCGCCCAGCGCCGCCGCCGCTTCATCGAGAGAGGGATCGAGCGCGCGAAGCCCGGCGACCACAGCGCGGCTCGTGATCGGAAGGTTCCGGACCAGATACGCGAGCGGCAAAATCCAGAGCGTGCCCACCAGGATGAAGCGGCCCGCCCATGGTGCGCTGACGCTGAAGGCAGTGGCCAGAGCAATCGCGAAGACGGTGCCCGGCACTGCCCAGGGAAGCGCGAGCAGCCCCTGTATAGCTCCGCCGGCCCGCACTCGCCGGCGCACCGACAGCAGGCCGGCGATGAGCGCAATGACAACAGCGGCGACCGTCGCAGCAGTGGCGAGCCAGAGGCTGTTGACCAAGGGCCGCGCTCGCACCGGATCCTGGATCAACGTGAGATAGTTTCGCCAGGTATAGGCCGGAGGAATCGGCTCGGTCGTCCAGGTGCCGGCTGGTACGAAGGAGACCAGCAGCAGGGTCAGGTGGGGCAGGAGAAGCAGCAACGCCAGCACCCATCCCAGGAGGGCGACCGCAAGACGGAGGGAGCGCTGCTTCACCGGAATCAGTGCAGGGGCAACGCCTTTACGGCCGCCGGCCGAAACGTCGGTCCGACGACCCCCCGAGAGCACCCACAGCGCCAGCAGTGCGAGCACCGTGAGCGAGGCGGTCTCGATCATGGCAAGCTGGTCGTCGCCGTTGAGGCGAGTCGCCACGATCTGCGTCGTCATGACCCGGAACCCGCCGCCGAAAATGTATGGCGCGCTGAACGACGCCAGTGAGGTCATGAAGGTGAGCAGGGCCCCGCCGCCGAGTGCCGGGTAAAGGAGCGGCAACACCACGCGTCTGAACGTTCGCCAACGTCCCGCACCAAGACTCGCGGCGGCTTCGAACACCGCACCATCGAGGGCCGACAGCCCTGCCCGGGTGAACAGGTAGAAATAGACGTACATCGAGTAGGCATGAACCAGGAGGATGGCCCCGGCCCCCTGCAGACGCCACGGCGCTTCCTCCAATTGCAGCACGCGTTGAACGAGAAGGGAGGCGAAGCCGCTCTCGCCGTAGAGAAACATGAAGGCGATGACTCCAACGAGGGGCGGCAATACCGCTGGAAGTGCGACGAGGCCGCCCAGAATACGTCGACCGGGAAAGTCGTAGCGCCAGAACAGGTATGCCAGCGGAACCCCGATGACCGCGGCGAGCACCACGGTAACCACCGAGATCCAGAGACTGCCCCACAACGCCCGGAGCTCGTTGCCGCGGGCAAGAAAGAGACGGAGGTAGTCGAAGGTCCATCCTTGAGATCCCCGAAATCCCTCGATGAGCACGAGAATGAGCGGGTATGCAATGAGCCAGACAAGGAGCACCAGGAGCACGCTCCCGGCGATGCTGGATCTGGACTGAGCGCTCACTCGGTGCCTTCAGGAAAGAGGTGGATGCCCCCTCCAGCCCGCCGACTCGGCATGATGCCTACCCGATCACCAGGCGTCGCGGAGCGCGGGGGCCCACTCACCTCCAGCGTTGCACCGCCATCGGTGCGAACGGTGAACAGACTGCTCGATCCAATGAAGCGGCGCAGGGTCACAGTGCCGTTCACGGCTCCCGGCGCGTGCGGGGAGAGCCGGAGGGCCTCGGGTCGCACCAGCATGCGCGCTCGACCGCGACCTGCATTGGGCGGGGATACTTCATTGAGGTCCCACTCGGCTCCCTCGATCGAGACGCGAAGACCCCGCTCTCCTCGGCCGAGCACCACGACATCTATGCTGCTGGACCTGCCGACGAATTCCGCCACGAACGCATTGGCCGGCAGGGCGTAGAGATCTTCCGGCGTGCCAACCTGCTCCAGCCGTCCCGCTCGGAGAAGAGCGACCCGATCTCCTAGATCAAACGCTTCGTCCTGCTCGTGGGTAACGAAGACGGTGGTGATCCCCACTCGGCGGATGAGCTCGCGGAGCTCACGGCGGGTGCGTTCCCTCAGAGCAGGGTCGAGGTTCGACAGCGGCTCGTCCAGCAGCAAGACACGCGGTTCGGGCGCAAGTGCTCGTGCCAGAGCCACTCGCTGTTGCTGACCCCCGGAAAGCTGGCCGATGCGGCGACGCTCGTACCCTGCCAGATCGACCAGGGCCAACGCGGCAGCAACTCGGCGGCCGAGTGCCTCCCCTTTGACGCCGAGGGATTCGAGCCCGAACGCGACGTTTTCACCGACATCGAGATGGGGAAACAATGCGTAGTGTTGAAAGACCATCCCGAAACGCCGGCTGACCGGCTCCACGCCGGTAACGTCTTCCTGCTGTACCAGGACCCGTCCAGCGTCTGGTCGCTCGAAACCCGCCAGTAGCCGAAGCGTGGTGGTCTTGCCGCTGCCGCTGGGACCCAGGAGAGCCAGCATCTCACCGCGTTCGAGGCTGAGTGAGACCCGGTCGACCGCGACGAGGCCGTCGAACCGTTTGGTCAGCGCTTCCAGGTGGAGAAAGGGCTCACTTCCCACGTGTCAGCCTCTTCCCCGTTCCGCGGACATGCTGATCCCAGTAGCTCATCCATGCCGGCCCGCAGCGGGCCAGCAGGTCCCAATCCATCTCAGCGACTACCATCTCACGTTCCACGGCCGAGACCCATGACGGCACCGAGGCAGGGACCAGATCAGTGCGTGCAGGAAGCCGGAACACCTCGCGGGCAGCAAGTACCTGCGCTTCGGGGGTGCCCACGTACTCGATAAACGCGCGAGCGGCCTCCACTCGCTTGGTTCCCCTGACGAGAGCAACAGCGTCCTCGATAACGACCGTGCCGCTCCGGGGAAAAACGTAGCCCAGCGGCAGGCCCTTGGCCCGGCTGATCAGAATATCCTGCAGATCCCAGAGGCTGACCAACCCTTCCTGCCGGGCCAGCTTCTCATAGAGTAGTGCGGGATTGATGGTATAGGTCTTTGTATGTGCGTCGAGCCTGCGTAGCCACGCCATACCCCGTGCGGTATCACCGGTCTCCTGAATGCTGCGCACCAGTATGAGGCCCCAAATCGCGCGCATGGTTCCGCTGGCCATCGGGTCACGGATTATGACCTTGTCGTCCCAGCGGGGATCGAGCACATCATCCCAATCCTGGGGAGCCTCCTCGCGTGACACGGCTCGCGTGTTGTAGGCAATGACGGCCGGGGTGCGATACACGGAATAGTAGAATCCGGTGTCACCCTGCGCGGCGCCTGTGTGATCGGCCCATGAGGGACGAAAGCGGATCAGCAACGAGTCCTGGATCCCCCGCTCGAAGATCGTGGCCGGCCCTCCAAACCATACATCTGCCTGAGGATTCACTCGCTCAAAACGCAGGCGATCGAGAATTTCCTGCGAGCCCATGTCCAGCCAGCGGACATCGATGTCGGGGCGGCGGCGCTCGAAGTCGCGCTCGAGCAGCTCCAGCTGGTCGCGTCCATGTGGGGAATAGAGCACCACGGGTGTTCTGCCATCCGTACCGCAACCCAGAACTCCGATTCCAAGCAACCACCAGTGCAGGCTTTTTTTGTTCCTGACCTTCGTGCTCTCGTGGTGGATTTTCACAGGAGCTGTTTAGCGGGCCGAACCGCGGCCAAGAGCTAGCAGATTTGCGAAGAGCCGAAACGCGCCGGGTACCGCGGCGGGAAGCTGACGGAAAAAGCTGAGGCCGGTGTAGACGTACGTCCCCTTTCCCAACGGCGCGATGAGGAGTCCGCCCGCCAGGGGCTGCTCGCCGGGATCGTGAGTCTCGATAACGGCACCGTAACGGCGGTCCCAGCTTCGCGCGAAGTACAGTCCACGCTCCTGCACCCAACCCTGCCAGTCTGCGCTCCCCAGCCGGTTGGGAGCACGGAGGACCGGGTGGATCGGGACCCGAATTCTCACCGGCGCGTTCTCATCAACCACTCGATCGTGGCTCACCGGGGGATTCGTCCCACCGACCTTCATAGGATAGGGAGCAAAATTTCCGGTGAAGAACTGGTGCTGCTGATACTGGACGATGAGAAGACCACCCCGCTGGGCGTAGCTCAGAAGCCGACGGTTGTTTTCGACCAGGGCGGAATCGATCTCGTACGCTCGAGGGCCAATGATGATGGCGTCATATCGATCGAGGTTACCACGCTCCAGTGCCGCAGCGTTGAGGAGGGTCACGGGAACCCCCACACTCCGTAACACCTCTGGTACCCGGTCCGCAGCGCCGCGAACGTATCCCACCTGTGTCAAACGGGGGAGCACCAGCGGCGCAATTCGTATCGTCGCTCGCGCAGGCGTCGTGTAGGACCGGGGTCGGATATGGGGATAGTCGATGGTGTAGACGCCCAGCTCGTACGCCGTCCCTGCGCTGTCCCGGGCGACGGCGCCGATCTGCACGCTGCCGGATCGGAGTGGGACCGGCGGTGTTACGTCGAAGACGAAGCTCTCCCGCTCATCTTCCCGACCGAACCGGAAGTTCTGGGGCGACACGGCCGGCCAGCCCCGGGGCAGCCGGAGACTCACGACCCCGCTGGTTGTGTCCCTAGCTCCGTGGGTGAGGGTTACCGTAAATCGACGTGGCCCGCGTGATTGGACTGGCCAGAGCTCGGTCTCGGGATCGAGTCTCACCGCTACCCGTGGAACCACATTCACCGGGCGGCGAACCTCGCCCCTTGCCTGATCCTTGATACGAAAGACCGCCTCGGCGAGACGAGCGGCACCCAAATCCTCCGATCGACCCGCCCTCACCTCGACGGACCCGAGGAACGTGGGCGACTCGAACGGGTCTCCGTACGGCATGGTTCCAGCAACGGGTCCGCCGTCCGGATTATCGGGCCACTGATAGAGATCACCAGCCCGGGGGAGCATCAGGAAATAGGGCGTCGACGCCGGCTGATCGCTCACTGCTCCGGCAATTGTCACTGTGCCAACCTGCCCCGGCGGGATTGTTTGCGGCGGAGGCACCGAGTCGGGGCTGCGACACTCTCTGAGAGGGATGCACTCCGCCGCTCGCATGTTGGCGACTCGCGCCTGGTCGGAGGCGTTCCAGGATGACAGCGTCCACTGGAGAAGCTGTTCGCTCACCACCCGGTCATCATCTACCACGACGTCGAACACAACCCGTCCCAGGTGCCAGGCAGCCGCGTTCAGATGGCCGAGCTGGTCTTCCAGTTCAATGCCGCGGGTGTAGTACACCCCTGCTCGCGACGATTCAGAAGCAGGGGGAGCACCTACAGTATGCTCCAGATGACGCGCCGCCCGAGCCAGGAGCAGCTTCTGACGAGGCAGGTTGCCTCTGGCAGCCAGGACCGAGTCGATCTCTGCGGTATAACGGGACAGCTCGGGCGGCGAAGGTTGGTTGGCGTGGATAAGCTCGGGTTGACCGACGCCCCGGCGCTCGCCCAGCGGCATGGCTGCCATGGTGGTATCGATCCCGGCGAAGAGCCCGCCGCTTCCCGCACCGGTTCGGTCCTCCACTAACGCCAGACGCACTTTAGATGGGCCGATCCGCTGCAGCTGCCCCATGTCCTGCGAGCGGTGCAGGCTCCGACCTGCCATTGCAATTTGATGGTACGACTTGCCCACTGCCGGGTCGAGCACGCCGCCATTGAGCGTCAGAGTGGTCGCCGTGCTATCGAATCGAGTACTGCGATACAGCTTCAGCGGGCTCCAGGCCAGCAAGCCCTCTTCAGTCAGCAGCTCCCCGAACCGGCTGGAGTCCCCTGCAATGCGGAAGGCCTCAAATGCAGACCATCCGGCGGCCTGATGCTGTCCATGTCCATCTCGAGAAGTCCCACTGAATATGGACACGATGATCTGGGGCCGGAACTTCCTCACGATACGGACAACATCCTTGAGGATGGAATCCCGAGGCCAGTGCTGCCAGGTCTC
>DATADG010000096.1:0-2955 GCA_036258655.1 Gemmatimonadales bacterium
CCACCACTGCCTTCAGCTCGGCAATGTCAGCCTCAGTCATGGCTCGGTCGCCGGAGGTTGGCGTCGGCGGTGAGCCTCCTCCCCTCCGGGTTGGTCGATCCCGCCCCGGAATTCGAAGTGCTCCGATTTCAGAACTCGTTCGGGTGCGACATAGCCCCGGTCAGGTTGCCGCAGAAGCCAGGCAACAACCCGATCGGCCATCATGGCAGCCGGTGCCCAGCGATCCGGCTCCAGGGCCGGATACAAATGAGCGAACTCGGGTTTCAGCCGGGCCTCGCGGATCCGCTGTCGTGCGTCCGTACCCGCAGTGTTCTGGTCCACGATCACGTCCTCCGCTGACGCATAGCAGTCTCGCTCCTGGCCGGAGAGCCGGAGGCGAGGGATATCGGGTTGCAGATTGAGTCTCGGTTATACCGACAGGACTCTGATGGTGGGCAAAACTAAAGATCGGAGGTTCGGCTGCGGTGATAACGCTCACCCTCGAAGGAGCCCTGTCCCTCTGCAGCAGAGGATGTACCTTAGAGCAGCACTAGGCAGCAGAGCAGCAGATATCTCGGACCACAGCCCTCCTCGTGGGGAGGGCTCCTCGGACCCGTGCTATCCGGTTCAGGAGCCTTCATGCCCACGACCCGCGTCCAACGGCCCCCTAGCGTCCGGCTGGCAAGCCGGCTTCCCTCCATTGAACCCGTCCGCCTCACCGTCCGCGCCGAACCCTTCGACGATGCCGGTTGGGTATTCGAGCCGAAGTACGACGGCTTCCGAGGGGTGATCTACGCTTCTGAGTTGGGGTGTGAGATCCGCTCCCGGCGTGACATTCCTCTCAAGCGGTTCCACGAGCTCTGGGATCGGGTAGCGGACGTGCTTGCTCCGCGGGAGGCGATTTTGGACGGCGAGGTCGTGTCTCTCAACCGGCAAGGAAAACCCGTCTTTCAGGACTTGCTGCGCGGTGCCGGATTCATCGCGTTTGCCGCCTTCGACCTGCTGTGGCTCGACGGGGTGGATCTCCGCGATCGCCCGCTCAGCGCCCGGAAAAAGCTGCTCGGGGATCTGCTCCCCCAGGATACGGGGCCGCTCTACAAGATTCTCACCATCGAGGAGCACGGCCGTGCGTTGTATAGCGCGATCAGGAAGATGGACCTGGAGGGGATCGTGGCGAAGCAGAACCGCGACCCGTACAGTCCACAAACCTGCTGGTACAAGATCAAAAATCCCGGCTACAGCCAGTTGGAGGGGCGAGCGGATCTGTTTTTGCGGCGAGGAAGCCCGGACACCGGGCCCGGAGATCAGTGACGGCGGTTGCTCTCATTCCTGCTGGCTGGCGAGTGCCAGGCTGACCTTGTGGAGCATGGTGTGCAGCGAAAACGGCTTTTCAATGATCTGCTCGTCGAGCGGCCGTTCACCAGTCTGGGTAATTGCCTCTTCGGTATAGCCGGTCATCAGCAGCACTGGTAGGCCGGGGGACACGTTCCGCACCCTACCGGCGAGCTCCTTCCCCCCCATTCCCGGCATCACCATATCCGATATCACAAGGTGAATCTCCGAGCGCCGGGACGACACCAGCGCAAGGGCATCCTGTCCATTAGCGGCTTCCAGCACCTTGTACCCGTGTCGCTCGAGCAAGCGGCGAACAGTGCTGCGCACCGGGCGCTCGTCTTCAACCAACAGAATGGTGGCGCCTGAGCCAAGTAACGGCTGCGAAACCGGTCCGGGCTCCACTGCAGTCACAGCGCCGTAATGAGGCGGGAAGTACAGTTTGAATGTGCTACCCCGGCCGACCTCGCTATATACCCATATATGACCGCCACTCTGCTTTACGATGCCGTAAACCGTGGAGAGGCCGAGTCCGGTGCCTTTGCCGGGCTCCTTCGTAGTGAAGAACGGCTCGAAGATCCTGGAGCGGGTTGCGGGGTCCATACCGCAGCCGGTGTCGGTCACGACCAGGACGACATGAGTTCCCGGCTTGGCCGATGGGTGCTGTCGAGGATAGCTCTCATCGAGCTCGACCACCCCTGTTTCGATCAGGAGCGTCCCTCCGTGCGGCATGGCATCACGCGCATTGACCGCCAGGTTGAGGATCACCTGTTGGAGTTGGCCGGGATCAGCCCAGACGCGCGGTAGGTCAGGCTGAAGCTTCGTCAGGAGAACGATGTCCTCACCGACGAGCCTCCGCACCATCATCTCCATTCCAGTGATGACGCCGTTCAGCTCGAGCACCTCGGGCTGCAGCAGCTGGCGGCGGCTGAAGGCGAGCAGCTGCCGGGTAAATGTGGCGGCCCGGTCCGCGGCATTCTGGATCTCCAGTACGTCGGTCCGCCGGGGGTCGTCCGCGGACATGTCGGCCAGCAGGAATTCAGTCTGCGCCCGAATGATCGTGAGCACGTTGTTGAAGTCGTGGGCCACACCCCCCGCCAGCCGCCCGACCGCCTCCATCTTGTGCGCCTGCCTGAACTGATCCTCCAGCTGTTTCCGCTCGGTGATGTCGGTCGCTACACCGAGCACCTGTTGCGCGCTGCCATCCGCCGAGACCAGGGGCACCTTGACGGTTTGAAACCAACGGGTGGCGCCGGTCTTGAGACAGGTGACGGGCTCCTCCGCAATGAAGATCGGACGCTGGGTCGATATTACTTCGCGGTCGTCCCGTAGAAACTGCTCCGACTCCTCCTCCTTCAAATGGAAATCGGTATCGCGTTTCCCGATCAGGTCCTCCACCGTCGTGCCGAGGAATCGGGCGACGGCGTCGTTGGCCAGGACGTATTTGCCTTCCCAATCCTTGACGAAGATCAGGTGGGGAGTGGTGTCGATGACCTGCCGCAGAAACTGCTGATAATGGGTAGTAGCGGCTTTCAGCGACGCCGATTGCGCGGCATGCGTCCTGGCGAGGTAGAATCCGGCGACGAGAAGCCCCAACAGAAAGCCGGCGACGAGCAGCACCGACTCCCCGAGCCATTGGTGGTT